>CAYOSV010000008.1:0-25628 GCA_964406725.1 uncultured Candidatus Saccharibacteria bacterium
GATATACTAATGGCTAATGAGCTCATTGCTAATTTAATTATTCAACAAGGCCAAAAATTAAAGGCCGGGGTTAAACATTTTTAATTTTCTGTCATGTTCTTTGTATCTCTTATCATGTGAGCCGACTTCCGCCCAAAAAGCCTTGGAGTGATCCATGTGATTAAGATGGGCTAATTCATGCAAAATTACATAATCGCGCAAAGGCTCGGGAATTTTCATAAGACCAATGTTTAGTGAAATGGTGCGATTAGACGAACAAGAACCCCACCTAGTGCCGGCGTGACTTAGGCGGCATTTTTCGTAAGAATAACCGTAAAGATTAGCGTAATACTCTAAGCGATAGGGTAAATACTCGCGAGCTTTTTTCATAAGCACTTTTTTCTGATAATCTCTGGTTTTTTGAGTGGACGGGTCAGAGAGAGGTAGCTTATTTTTGATATTTTCGCGGTTTAGCTGTAAGTATTTTTTGAGCAAAAAATTAGGCGTATGGGCAGGTACTGACATTGAGAGCCGCCCCGATGTAGAAACGGAAAATTTTACTCCGCGAGAAAGCGTGTTTTTTCTAACAATTACTTCGCCAAATTCGGGGTCTTTTATGATCATTTGTCGTTATCGGCGAGACCAGCGAGGACATGCTTGGTCTGGGTTTCGAAGGTATGTTTACCAGAAAGAATGATAGGGTCTTCAAATTCGGAGGGAGCTTCCATTGTGCCCACCTCAACTTCATAGACTTCCTTGGCTTTGGCCACGCTCTTGTAGCGGACTTTGAGACGATTTCTAATAGTAGTAACGTCGGTCTGAATCCAAATAAGGGAAGGTTCGTAGCCTGCAGTACGCAAGAGATTGCGAATTTCGGCGCGCTCACGCTCGGTCGATAGGCCACCTTCGATAACAATAGTCTTGCCAGTGCGGGCAATTAGTTTAATAATTAGCAAGATATTTTTTCTGGTTAAATGATACTTGACCTTTAATTCTTCGAAATCATAGAGGGCTAGATCAAACTTCTCTGCGAATTTTTCACTGAAAGTAGACTTACCACTACAAGGCGCCCCGAAGACGAGTAAAGCTCTAGGTTTTGACTTGTTACCTTCCATATTATTTTATATTATATCACAAAAAACTTTTTGTCTACAAGTTTTAATTATTCACTCCGTGATGAGCGGTAAAAGAGTTGAGATCTAGTGGCAAAAAAACATAATTGTTGGCCAAACCATAATCAATAATCCGATCGACAGCTTCGACAGAAAAGTTTTTGATGTCGTGCTGCAAGACAACATTTGGTCCTGGCTTCAAATGAGTGACCACATTTGTATAAACCGCATCGGCGGTATTTAAACCACCAGCATCACCGGAGTTTACGTTCCAGTCGAAATACTGATAACCGCGATTCTGGACCTCGGTAGTTAATATACTCATGATTCTAATACCGTGATCGTACTTAGTACTTACGGTGTTAGAACTGCCGCCGGGAAAGCGGATAAGCTTGCTTTCTGCGCCAGTGATATTTTTGACGCGGTCGGAGACTTTGGCCAAGTCATCAAAATAGGCCCCTACACTATTATAAACTTGGTCGTACTTATGTGACCAAGTATGAAGCCCGACGGTGTGTCCCTCGTCGTATTCGCGTTTAATTATCTCATCACTACCATGACCGGTGACAAAAAACGTAGCTTTGACGTCTTTGTTTTTTAGGGTATCAAGAAGTGTGGCGGTATAATCACCGGGGCCATCGTCAAAAGTAAGATAAATAATACCGACAGATTTGGCGATTTTTTCTTCTTCGGCTTTTTTGATAGCTTCCTGTTCGAGCCTTTCCCACTCGGCGATCATCTCGTCGGTGATTTGCCACTCGGAATTCTCGACGGGAGTTCTAGCTTCGTTAGCCAAAATCTCGGAAGCCATCAGAGTACCGATTAGAGCAAACAGTAGTAAACCAAAAACTGTGCTTAACGCCGTCAAAATAATAATGTGTATCCTAACCTTCTGGCGCCTCGCCATTTTCATGTTTTTATTATAGCACTTTCTGACTATTTTTATGATAAAATAGAGGCATGGGAGCAAAAAGAACCCGGAGTGCTAGTAAAATTATTGTTATTTTGGTGGCGTTTGTGGTGGTATTTGTGGGCGTCTTCTTTGCGGTACAATTTTTTACCAAAACAGGGATTTTTAAAATTCCAGGAGTGGTATACTACAGTGACAGTTTAGCTTCGAATGAGACGGGGATGTTTGAAGGGGTTTTTAACGACAAAATAACCCTTGATAAGGATGTCACGATTAGTGCCAAAAACACCTTGGAGAAGCCTGCTTTGTCTAGTGGTGAATATCTATATGAGGTTCTGGTGCCGGTGACGGGTTTTTATAGTTCAAAAACTGATATAACTGTAAGTAGCATGGCGGAATTGTTTGATAATAGCTTTAAGACGGCTAATGGTTTTGAACTAATCCCGGTATCGGAATTGGATTTTTCAAAAAAGTTGCTGAGTCTCAATGGACATTATTATTTGGATGATTTTGACAGTGGGGCAGTATATAGAACCATTAGTTTTGACTCAGAAAAATTCGCAGAAGAAATTGAGCCTTTGGTGGCAAGTATATTTAAAAAGAATTTTCCGAGCAAGGATTCCGTGCTGACGTTTGCACAAACCGGAGTGACGGCTTTGTCACGCAGAATGAACAGTAGATTAAATACGGTAGGTGGTAATGCTTCGTATTTTGCGGCAGAAATTGGACCGTTTTTATCTGCTTTTGACATCACGCATACTTCCAATGAATCGTCCTTTTCTGCTTACGCTTCAGGAGCCAATATCTGTTCGGATGGGCGTTTTATTGACACTTTGACTGGAATTGGACTAGACGTAGTAGAACTCACTGGCAATCATAATCTTGATTGCGGAGACCAGTCGGCGATTGATACGATTGATATCTACAATGAAAAGGGGATCAAAATCGTAGGTGGCGGCAAGACCGCGACAGAAGCTGCTACACCGCTTGAACTTAGTCAAAAAGGTACTGGTATCACCATGCTAGCCTTTAACCAATCTACAGGAGGAGCGACACTAGACAACACACCAGGGGCGAACCAGTATTACGAAAATACCGCAGCTTCACAAATCAAGGAAGCTAAAGACCGAGGTGATTTAGTAATTGTGGATGTGCAGTATTATGAGTGCAATGCTTATGCTTCAACTTACGAGGATCCGATTTGTGACGCTGCCAATTCTGCGGCGGGTGACCAGATAGGCTTTTTCCGGCATCTGATTGACCTTGGTGCAGATGTAGTGGTGGGCACAAGTGCGCACCAAGCACAGACTTTTGAATTATACGGTGACGGGGTAATTTATTATGGTCTAGGAAATTTGTTCTTTGATCAAACGGATTGGCCAGGCACTACTAGAAGCCTAGTTCTTGCGCACTATTTTTATAATGGCAAATTACTACAAACAAAATTAGTAGGTACGGTATATGGACAAGATATGCAGACCAAATTACTTGATGCTGATACTTTGAAATGGTGGCTAGAAAGACTCATTAAAGTACGACCCTAATCATTATGGAACATTATTTTTGATAGCCTCGTTGAAAACAAGGGCTGTCAAAAATAATGTTCTATAATGTTTCTGCTTGTGGTATAATAAAAGTATCTAATCAGGAGGTCATAAGTTGTATTTTATCTATGTACTCGTCATTGCGGTGGCAATTTTGACGATTTTAGCGGCGCTCGCTTTGGTTTTTGGTAGCTCAAAATCAGAACGTTCTCACAGTTTATGGTTTCTGGCGGCAGCGGTTGGGGAAGTGATTTGGGCGGTCTCGATTGCAGTTTTCTTATCGCTAGGAAATGGAGATTTTGACAAATCAGTCGCGCCGTGGTTAGTTAAGGGAATTTACATTGGCGCTATTATTATGGACACTTCGATTCTTGGTTACGTTTCTTGGAAATATAAACTTGGAAAAATTTTGACCTCGATGTTTTTGATTGTAGGGATTGGACTGGCTTCGATACTAATTTATGATCCTTCGATACTATATTCTGAGATAGTGCTCGATAATGGCGCAACAGCACTTTCTATTGATATGAGCAGAGGTTTTTATTATGCGTATGAAGTCTATTTCTGTTTGCTCATTCCGACTTTTTGTGGGTTCTTGATTTACAAAATTGGCCATACTACAAGCAAAAAAGCCAAAAAAGGCTATTTGTTCTTCCTGATTGGTCTAGCAGTAGCAGGACTACTTTCGGGAATATTCGACCTTTTGATGCCGCCATTTAGATATGACTTGATTTGGATAGGGCCGCTAGCGATTGGGTTAATTATTTTGGGATTCTATTTCTCGATTCTCAAATTCAAAATGGTTAACCTCAATTCCGCTTGGCTCAAAATATTATCTTCGATAGTATTAGTTAGTAGTGCTTTTATTATTTATTTCTTGATTTTTCATCTAATATTCTCGGCGCTATTCAAAGTGCCCAGTCCGTCTTTCCAAGTAGTACTTCTAAACTTTATTATGATTGCGGTGGTCCTAGCGTTAGTGCCAGCGTTTTCAGAAATTGCGAATCTAATTAAATCACTAATCATGACTAAGCAAATCGATCTTCCTTATATAGTAAGAAAGTTATCTGTGACTAACCACAAAAAGTCTAATCTGAAAGATATTTCTGGATTCTTGGCGGAACATATGCATTTTTCTTATGTGGCATTTTTGGTAAATGGTAAACTTATAACGGCGGATGATTGCAAAATTTCACCTGAGATGATGACCAAAATTTCGAAACTTCCAGCCCCGACACATGGAGCTTGGCTCAATCTAAATGGTTTTAGTGATGAAGCTTTAAAAAGTGCCGACATCACCAGAATAGCAATTTTGACTGGTGCTAGTGGCGAGATGATTGGTCAAATGATTTTTGGAAAACCGACTTCAAAAACAGCTTTGGAACACAAAGATTTGGTGGAAATTCAAACGATTGTAAGTTTAATGGGGATAATTATAGAAGATGGTGGCCGCGGCAGCAAGTCTTAAACATACCAAAATGACAATTCTATTGTCTGTGAATGCAGCAGCGATTTTGATTGCTGGGGTTTTGATTGCTAGTGCAATTTGGCTCAACGGTGGAATGGATTTTAAGGTAGTAGGGGAGAGAAGTGATGAAATAGCCGACAGTATTACGGAGACCAAGATGATTGACGCTGAGAGCAACAACAGCAACGAACTAACTGAGGAGCAAAAAAATTACGTCACCTCGGTACACACGAATACCGGCATGGATTCAGCACCGGTACCGGATGGGGAGCTCTGGGCAGGAGATTCGATTTTTATTTATCAAACGGCCAATGTGGATATTTGTGTAGGAGGAGACCTTCGTGATATTGGGCCGATGTATTGGCAGACTTCTAATCCGGAGATTATTTCAGGTTTTTATTCTTCGGCTCGGACTTGGCTGGGTTATTCTTCGGATACTTGCAGATTTCCAGTAATAAACGGGGTGGGGAAGACTACAATTACGGCGGGTACTTATGATGGGTCGCGGCGAGACACGATAGAAGTAATCGTGCTAGAAGTACCAGCAGATAAATGGAAATATGAGGTTTTGTCTCTGGTCAATCAAGAGAGGGTGAGAAACGGACTTGAGAAATTAACCTGGGGTGAAACCTGTGCCGATGCAGCGGAAACCAGAGCGGAAGAAATCGTGCAAGTGTATTCACATACCCGACCGGATGGTACTTCCTGGGATACGGCTTGCATGGAACCGGACGATAGAATTATAGAATACACCGAAGGCGAAAACCTAGTAGCCGGCAATTCAGCAGTCTCGCCAGAAACGGCGGTAGCAGCCTGGATGAACTCGGAGAAACACCGCGAAAATATTTTGAACCCTAGTTACACCAAACTCGCCGTCGGGTTCCATTTCGATTCAAATACTCAGTATCGCACTCATTGGTCGCAATATTTCTCTAATTTTTAGTTTTTAAGCATAGGAAAAGCCCGCTCATACAAGCGGGCTTTTGAGGGGGGGTGGATCAAACTTTCTGCAGCATGATCATGACCGCAGAGGGATTTTCGTTATAAGTGTCCACGGCGTATTCGCCGCTAAACTTGATATCCTTTTTCCACAAATGTCTACGCATTTCTTCCACCTGCTGAATTAGCGTAGGTGCGTCGTCGGCCAGACGCATTGCCGGCCAATCAAAGATACTCATGCTACGTTCTAGATATGAGCACTTCACCTGCAAGTCAAAGAAAAGGATACCGTCGGGATTTAAGAGACTATAGGCCTCCTTAATGATGCCACTAGAGAATATTTCTACTGGAACATAAGAGGCACCGCCTAGTATGACCAAATCAGCACCATTACAGTCGGGATTTTTTACCTGAATCATCAAGTCGCCATGTTTATAATATATCCCTAAGGAAGACAAATCTTCACCTGAGAACAGCTCCTCAGGCTTGATACTAGGATCCCGATCATAAGCACGTACCTCGATTAGATTAGGTTGCGCATCAAAGCCATGATATCGCATCCACGCCAGCCTGCCAGCACCAAAGTCGACGATTTTCTTTTTGATGCCACTATCAAAGGCGACATCGCGAAGATTGGCGGCGAGATTGGCTACGTAAAGTTGCCGCTCACGGTTGTAAATGAAAGTAGGATCATTTCTCACGAAATAGTCAATCGGATCGTCTTCTGGAACAGGCCTAACCCAATTACCGTGAAGATCCACACCAGCGCCATAGCACATTTCGAGTGCCGTGGCCGGAGAACGAAAAACGTTAATCAGCCACGGGAAAAAGAAACTGGATTTTGCGCCGTCATAGTCCAAAGTGAAACTAGCCAGACCGGGATTATCACAGATTTTAGCCTTAACGAAATCCCAAACCTTATTCACCTTCGCCTTTTCCACATTAATTGAACCTGCGTAGGTGAAAAATTGTTGCTTAATTTCAGCCACGACCTCCGGACTGGTACTCAAGTTTTCTTGGTTCATCCTGTTGTACTTAGCAAAGACCTCCGTATCCATCTCAGCAGTCCTCTTGATAGGGTCATTTAGGTATGCGTGTTTAAACATATCCACCTCCTTTTTAAGCTACTCCACACCCCATTCCTATAATTATATCATATATATTAGAGATAATCCAGAGGCGCAAAAATATAGCAAAAGTGATATAATAGACGTATATATGGGTGTGAGAAAGCGAGTTTCGCGAAAATCGGAAATTTTTCTTACCATAGTAGGAGTTATTTTGCTGGCGGGGTTGATTTGTTTTGGAGTTAGTTTAGCAATTCTAAAATCCACGGATCGTCGTCAGGAGGAAGTTGTAGAACCAATAGATCAAGAAAATCTGGAAAATCCGGAGGACTTGGAAACAAAAAAGGAGCCGGAAATTTTGGCTGTGGATTTTCAACCAGTGGTGGATGCTTGGGCAAATAGCATAGGCGGCAACAAGAGCGTGATGATATATGATCTTAATCTAAAAAAGATGGTTGGCTCTTATAATATAACGGAAAGCTATAACACAGCCTCTCTATATAAATTATTTGTGGTGTACGAAGGGTATAAACGGGTAGCTAGGGGAGAGTGGAACGGAAATAAGAAAGCTGGCTATACCGGTAAAACAATTTTAGAGTGTTTGGACCTTGCAATCAGGGAGTCGAATTCAAGTTGCGCAGAAACTTTGTGGGCAATGATTGGAAGAAGTGCATTGGATAGCATTGTCGAGAATGAGTGGGGAATTGTAAATTCAGATATTTCTAAACTTGTTTCTGACCCAAATGACATTATGCTGATAATGAAGAGATTCTATGAGCATCCAGATTTTGACGATGCAACTTTGCTCGACAGAATGTGGGATTCTTTCTTAAACCAGCCGGTGACCGAATACGACTGGAGACAAGGTTTGCCACGAGGTTTTTCAAAAGCTTCCGTGTATGATAAAGTGGGTTGGGAGTACAATCCAGGTGGTAAATATTGGAACATCTACCACGATGCAGCGATTCTAAAATTCCCGCTCGAAGATGGAACGACTAGAGATTATATAGTGGTAGTAATGACGAATAAGATCGATTATAAAGACATCCGAAAACTAGGAGCCGAGCTTGAAAGCAAGTTTTATGAGGAGATAAAAATTTAATTTTGTTTTAAGGTATTTTGGGTAGAATGTAGATATGGATGAAAAAATATTTGACCGAACTGAAAAGAAGTATCTGATCGATACTAGGACTAAAAAGAAGGTACTTACTGCTATAAAGAATGAGATAGAGAAGGATAAATATTTTGAGTCGGAAATTTTTAACATTTATTTCGACACGGATAATTTTGATTTGATTATAAAATCGATTGACAATCCAAACTTCAAGGAGAAATTGCGGGCTAGAGCATATGGTGGCTATGATAAGGTATTTTTGGAGATTAAAACCAAGATGAGAGGAAAAGGCGATGCAGTGGGGCATAAAAGAAGGGTACTAATTACTCACCAGGACTACAAAAAATTGGTGCGAGGAGAAAAAACAGTTGCAGAGCTAAGCAATTCGCAAATTGCAAAAGAAGTAGATTATTTGATTTCCTATTTTAAGCTCAAACCACAAATTTTGCTTTATTATAATCGCGAGAGCTATGTAGGGAAAAATAATCTCAGAATCACTTTTGACAAAAAATTAAGCTACCGTGATGATAGTTTAGATTTTAAAAGAAAAGTTTCGGATAAACGCTATTTCAATGACAAAAAAAATATTATAATGGAAATAAAGGTACAGAATGCGATGCCGCTTTGGCTAGTGAAAGTTTTATCGGAGAACAAAATTTACCCTGAGCGATTTTCAAAGATTGGTAAAATATACGAAAAAATAAGAAAGGAGCAAAATGTTTAATAGTATATTTGACACAAGTACGGCGGGACTTGAGATCACTTCGGCGCTAATTGCCGCTGGTGTGGCCCTTGGCATGGGGCTAGTCCTTGCGTTGACACACAAATTAACCACTAGGGGGGCCTCAAAAGGGTTCTTGGTAACTTTGACAATTCTACCACTATTAACAATGGCTGTAATGATTATGATTAACGGAAATCTCGGCACTTCAATCGCAATTCTGGGTGCGTTTTCGCTGATTCGGTTTCGTTCGGTGCGAGGCAATGCCAAAAATTTGCTTTCAATTTTCTTTGCGATGATGATTGGGCTGTCCTGTGGAATGGGGCACGTGTTCTTTGGTGCCATCATGACCGCAATTGGAGTGGTAGCGATGGTGATTTTTACCTACCTGCCGTTGTTTGAGCCAGACAAAAGGGAACGAGTGCTAAAAATCGTCGTGCCAGAAGACTTGGATTACACTGGTGCTTTTGATGATATTTTCAAAAAATATACTTCTTCGGCTGATTTAACTACTTGTAAGACCGTAAATATGGGGAGTTTATACGATTTGACCTATAATATCAAATTAAAGCGTGGGATTAAAGAAAAAGAGATGTTGGATGAAATTAGAACCAAAAATTGCAATCTAAAAGTCTCTTTGTCTCAGGCGATCATAGAAGAGGAGCTCTAATATGGATGTGGCCAAGAAAAAAGATTATTCCTGGTGCTGGTGGATGGTTGGAGGAGCTTTGCTCTTGGCACTAATCGGTCTTGCAGTGTTTCTAAATTTCAACTCTGAAACGTATGATAATACAGCTTCGGACGTAATTGATATTGATAATGGGGACGCCAAGATTAGTTGGGATAATTACCCGACTTACGAGGTAGAACTTACTGGTAGCTATAATATCACGGCACCAGGCACTTACCATTTGACCGGCTCGATAGAAGATGGCGGCATTTCAGTAAGAATAGCCGACAACGCAGTGGTGAGACTAATATTAGACAATACCTCAATCAAAAATTCAAATGGTCCAGCGATTGCGTGCTATGAAGGGGATGATTTGGTGATTGAGCTAATAGGTGATAATTATTTAGAAGATGGGGCTTCTTATAGTTCCACGTACAATGAAGACGTAAAAGGAGCGATTTATTCCAAGGCAGATTTGACTTTTACGGGTGACGGCTCGCTCACGCTCAAGGCCAACTATCAGGATGGCATTGTTAGTAAGGACGATTTGAAATTTAGTGGTGGTTCTTACAATATTACAGCTAGGGATGATGGAATCCGTGGTAAGGATTCAGTGTATATCGTAGATGGAGTTTTTGTAATTTCGGCATCGGGGGATGGGATTAAATCAACCAATAACACCGATTCCGACAAAGGATTCGTCCTGATTGCTGGTGGAGAAATTAGCATTGAGAAAAGTTACGAAGGAATCGAAGCCAAAAAGATTATTATTGACGGTGGCGAGATTTCGATTTTTTCGAATGACGATGGGATAAATGCAACGGCGGCAAGTACCACCACAAATAGCAGAGACCCGATGATGAACACAAATGAAAATTGCAGCTTAATTATTAATGGTGGCAGTGTATATGTCAATGCGGCAGGCGATGGTCTAGATTCTAATGGATATATACACATCAATGGTGGCAAAGTTGCGGTGGATGGACCGACCAATAGTGGCAATGGTGCGTTAGACGCGGGACTAGGAATTGTGATGAATGGTGGCACAGCAGTAGCAGTGGGTGCGAGTGGAATGGCGGAAAGTCTGGGTACTAATTCTAGTATATATAACATCAGTGTATTCTTTAATTCTACTCTTGCTAAAGGTACGAAGATTGAGATTAGAAATTCGGCTGGGGAGACGATACTTGAGCATACTGCGGCTAAGACTTTTGCTCATCTAGCGGCAGGGACAGCAGGTTTTGAGCCGGGAGAAACTTATACGATATATATAAACGGTGAGGGATACACTACTTTTACGATTTCCGATATTACTACGACGGTAGGAAATGGTGGATACAATATGGGTGGCGGAGCTAATCAAGGCGGTGCCAACCAAGGAAATCAAGGTGGTGTCCCAGGGCAACAAGGAGCGAGAAGATGAGAATACTATATGTAGAAGATGAAGAATTCTTGGCTGAAGCGGTGATTCATGTACTCAAGAAAAACAAAATCATGGTGGACTGGGCGGCGGATGGTAATGAGGGCTTGGATTTGGCCTTAAAGCCAAATTACGATGTAGTCGTACTTGATATTATGCTACCCGGACCATCTGGACTAGAGATCCTCTCTACTATCAGAAACAAAGGGGTAAAAACACCGGTAATTATGCTCTCGGCTCTAAATGAAGTAGAGGACAAAATCAAGGGGCTTGAAAATGGTGCAGATGATTATTTGGCCAAGCCTTTCAAGACGGCAGAATTAATTGCAAGATTAAACGCTCTGACGCGTCGTCCACCGATTCAGGAACTGGAGGTACTTGAATTTGCCGATCTTAAATTTGATGTCAAAAATCGTACACTAAATGGCGTGGAACTAACCGAGACCGAAGCGGAGATTTTGACGATGTTGATTAAAAATCCCGAACTTGCGGTTTCTAAGGAACAGATTTTGGCCCACGTATGGGGTGCAGATTCGGAACATGACGAAAATTATGTAGAAGTCTATATGAGCTATCTTAGAAAAAAACTAAAAAGTCTAAATTCAAAAGTTTCGGTCAAGACAATTCGCGGACTGGGGTATAAACTGATGGAGGATTAAAATGTTTAAGAAGCTACGCAATAAACTGATCTTGATTAATCTAGGCATTACTACACTCGTGATTGTGGTGGCGTTTACAATGATTTACGTGATTTTTACCAAAACGGCGGAAAATCGGCCACTCAAAATGCCAGATATGCCAGCAAATTCAGAAATAATATTAGAAGAAATCCCGGACGACTGGGAGACCATTATCAGTTTCAATGTGCGCCAAGAAAAAGAAAGTGCGGCACAAAATCTTCTAATTACTTTGATTTCGTCGGGACTTGCGATTGAAATTGTCGTAGCTTTAATATCTTACTTTATGGCGGAGGAGGCGATTAAACCAGTGAGGGAAGCGTACGAAGCTCAAAAAGTATTTATCGCTAATGCTTCGCATGAAATCAAGACACCGCTTGCGGCGATTTCGGCCAACCTTGAAGCAGCGGATATTAAAGGCAACAAGTGGATTTCGAATGTAGAGATTGAGACAGCAAAGCTGACCAACCTTAATAATGAACTTTTGAAACTGGCTCGGACGGATTTGATGGAAAGTGGAGCAACTGAAGAAGTAGAACTAGTGGCTCTAACTAATCGGGTTTTGGACAGGTTTGAACCGAGACTTGGGGGTAAAAAATTGGTGCGAAAAATCAATTTGAGCGGAAAAGTAAAAATCAATATTTCGGACTTTGAACAAATTTTGTCGATTTTGATGGACAACGCAGTCAAATACTCTGATAAAAAAATCGTAGTGGAGCTCGATGAGCATAACCTCAAGGTGTCGAACGACGGGGCAAAAATTCCGGCAGACCAAATCGCCCATGTGTTTGATCGTTTTTATCAGGTAGATAAAAGTGCGGAAGGAGTAGGACTAGGTCTTTCAATCGCCAAATCCATGGCCGACAAAAATCACTACAAATTATCAGTAAAATCTGATAAATTGACCACATTTTTGCTAGTTTTTTGATATAATTATAGTAATGCTTGAGTTGAAAGGGATTACCAAGGCCTATACTGTTGGTGGCGAAAAACAAAAGGTCTTAAAGGGACTGAATCTTAATTTTCGTGAGTCGGAATTTGCAGCTATTCTTGGTCCTTCTGGTTCTGGCAAGACTACGCTTCTGAATATTATCGGTGGACTCGATGATTATTCGGGTGGCAATCTCAAGATCAACGAGGTCTCAACTAAGGATTTCAAAAATAAAGATTGGGATGCTTACAGAAATCACCGGATTGGGTTTGTGTTTCAGAGTTATAATTTAATTCCACATCAGACGATTTTAAGCAATGTAAGACTAGCCCTTACACTATCGGGAATTTCTAAAAGAGAGGGGATAAAACGAGCCAAAAAAGCTCTCGAAGAAGTGGGCTTAAAAGACCATATTTATAAAAAACCAGCTCAGCTCTCTGGCGGGCAAATGCAACGAGTGGCAATAGCAAGAGCGCTCGTGAATGACCCAGATATTTTGCTGGCGGACGAGCCGACTGGTGCGCTCGACACCGAGACGTCCCTTCAAATCATGAATTTGCTGAAAAAAATCGCCAAAAACAAATTGGTGATTATGGTAACGCACAATCCGGAGCTCGCCAGAAAATACGCCACTAGGATTATCACTTTGCAGGATGGTATCATAACCTCAGATTCAAATATTTATGATGGCAAAAAAGAGACTACGCTAGACGAAGAAGCTGCCGCCAAAAAACAGCATAAGACTAAGATGTCGTTTTTTACGGCACTATCTTTGTCACTTAATAATTTGCTGACCAAAAAGGGCCGGACGGTACTGGTGGCGTTTGCTGGCTCAATTGGGATTATTGGGATTGCTTTAATTATGGCAATGTCTACAGGGTTTCAAAATTATATAGATAAAATCGAGCACGATACTTTAACTTCTTATCCTCTGGCTCTAATGAAAGAATCTACCAATATTGCTGGAGTGCTACTTAGCCTTACTGGCAGTGGGGAGCCGATGCCGAATGATGGCAAGTTACACGAAGACCCGATTATGTCTTCGGCACTCGGCAGCGTGACCAAAAACGACCTTAAGAGTTTTCGTGGGTACCTAGATAATCGCTGGAACGAGATTGGTGACGATATTAGACTAATTGAATATGAATATAATGTCGATCCGATTATTTATACGATTGATGCAACCAATGAACTTGCCAAGCTAAACCCCAACAGTCTTTTTTCGACAATCCTTGGTAGCAACTCTTTGATGAATTCTTACTCTAGCCTGACTTCCGCTTTTCAGCAATATGCACCGGAAAACATCGAGGCAGATATGAAGTTAGTGGCGGGGCGCTATCCGGAGAATTACAACGAGATGGTAGTATTTATATCTGAGCCAAACCGGATTTCAGATTTTCTAACTTATTCGCTTGGCTTTCATGATACGGACAAAATCAGTAATTCCATTACCAAAATCATGGGTGGGGAAGATGTAGATCTTTCCGAAGATTCTTTGACGCTGGAATACGATGATATTTTGAACGCGAAATTACGTTTGGTGCTGCCGGCGGATATTTATAAATATAATGAGAAGTACGAAGTTTACGAGGATATGTCGGAAGATATGAATTATATGAAAAATATTTATGATACTAGATCTGAGGAACTCAAAATCGTGGGGATTGTGACGCCGGATTCTTCATTTGGAATGGGGAGTGGGATTTTGTATTTGCCGTCTCTCATTACACACATTATTGAAGAATCTAAAAACACTGCGATTGTAAAGAAACAGCTTGATGATCCGACTTTAGATATTTTCTCAAATACCAAGTTTGGCGAAAAGGATAATAATTTCAACTTTGAGTTTTCGGATTTGGTGTCGGTAGATTCGGAAGCTTTGTCTAAGGCTTTTGGGGTTAATATCGATCAAAATGCAATTACGGCCAAAACTCAGGAATATGTGACGGAAATTTCTAATGATATCACAGCAGATATTACCCCGGTAAAAGAGGTGCTTTTGTCACGACTCACCGCTCTTAAGAATGGTTTTGATGTAAAACTTCCACAGATGATTGTGACGGGGGTTTGCGACATGAGTACAGTCACGGTGTGCTTAGAAAAATTCGTGGACGAGGAAGATTTTTCGGATTTGGAAGAAAAATATCTGATTCCGGCGGAAAATTTCAAAGAGGCATTCCTTGGCATGCTGAAATTAAAATTAGCCGAGACTATACAGCCGGAAAAGACTGAAGAATTTGAGCTTTTGATTGAGACTACGGTGGAGAAACTGTCGGTATCGATTACAGAAATCGTGATGAAGAAGGAGATTTTGACTAAAGTAGGAAATCTCACATCGTATCTTTCATCAAGTTTTGCCGGTGCTTTTCATGTAGACGAATCGGCGATTGTCGGGGCCTTTAAGTTAAATTTCACTGAGGAAGAACTGTCACGAGTGGTAACGGCGATGTTTACTCAAAAAGAATCAACGCTTTCTACTAATCTAGCATTACTTGGTTATCAACCGCTGGACGATCCAAAGGAAATGGCATTTTATTTCAATTCGTTTGATTCTAAGACTCGGTTTATGGAATTTCTAGACAATTATAACGAACTAATGAAATCTTATAAGCAAGATGACAAAGTAATTGATTATACTGATACGACTGGGGTTTTGATGTCGTCGGTCAAGACGATTGTGGATGCGGTGTCTTATGTTTTGATTGCGTTTGTCTCGGTTTCTCTCGTTGTGTCGTCCATTATGATTGGAATTATCACTTATATTTCGGTGTATGAAAGAACTAAAGAAATCGGGATATTGCGTGCGATTGGGGCGAGCAAACATAATATTTCTTCAATTTTTAACGCGGAGACGTTTATCGTGGGGTTACTCTCTGGGCTATTTGGGATTGGAATCACTTATCTATTTATCCCGATAATCAACGCTGTACTGCATAATTTTATCGGGGATATTCCGCTTAATGCCACGCTCATGCCAATTTCCGCATTAATCTTGATTGGGCTTTCGGTGGTTTTGACTTTGATTGGTGGGCTAATTCCAGCCAAGGCTGCATCAAAGAAGGATCCAGTAGAGGCGCTCCGGTCTGAGTAAAATTAGACATAAAAAAGAGTCGCACGTGGTGCGACCCTGTTTTTTGGTTAGATGTTTAAATGCGGGTCTCGTTATTTTCTTCGTAATAACGAGTTTTATTGCGGTACATTTTTATTTCTGCTGACTTAATTAGACTATCTATATTAAGGTATCTAATTTTTCGGATTTCTAGACCAGAAGCAATATGGTACCCGCCCCGCTCGATCGATTCAGACATATCGTTTAGTATCTTTTCGACCTCGCTTTCTTCTGGATCAACGATTAGAACGATAAATTCATCACCGCCAATCCTAAAGCTGAAGTCGCTGCCAAAAGCAGTCTTAATCTGGTCGGCTACAAATTTTAGCATAGTGTCGCCAGCTTGATGGCCCTTAGTATTGTTGAGATTATGCAAACCGTTGACATCAATATAAACGCATCCGATATATCGTTTGCATATGTCCGGGACTGCATCGAGGTTTAATTCGTATGAGTACCGGTTTTTCATTTTGGTCAACGGATCTATCTGGCTAATCTCTTGCAACTTGTGCTCCAAAAGATAGCCTTGGACTCGCACCTTACTCACGACCGAGCCGCTTATGCAGCCCAATGTGCCGAATATTACGGCATCTATCAGATCATTAACCAATACAGCGCCTGTCTTATGCTTAAAACAGAGTGCGATAAATATGGCTACATAGATATACGACAATGCCCCTATCACGATAGATGGACTGGTGAACAAAATCGGCAGAAACACTAAGGCCACCATAAAAGTGACAGTTTTTTGAGTCGGGTCCGTAATAGCACCAATCATAATACCGTAGACATAAATTGCAGAACAGACCAGACAAACTAACACTATAACTATACCTTTATGGCTTTTTGCATACGTAATCGACGTCACGAATATTAAAATTGAGGCCATAGTGCCAACTAAATATACCATCTGGTTTTTCTTAATGCCCTCGACAAATAACGTCATTATGTACATAGCCCCCATGAAAGCTATAGACATTCCCGACACCAATTTGACAGAATGGCGGTTAGCCTCGTTAATCTTGGTCTTGACATAATTGCAGTTAATCCAACCTACACCATAATATAGCAGCGCGTTTTCTAACTTTTCTAACATCTAAACACCCCCTCTTTTAATGTGCTTACCTCAATAGGCTTATTCTTACTATATTATCACGATTTATCATTATTGTCAAGATTGAAGCCCCAGAAGTTCTCTGGGGCTTTTAGTGATTAATTACGGGCGCAAGATCGCCATCGCACTATCAAATATCACTTCCTCGCCATTAGTATCTTCAAATTGATACAGTTTGGCTCCGGTAATACCTCTGCCAATGCAGCTTGCCCATAGGATATCGTAGCGACCAAGGAAAGTTTCAGGGTTCTCAACAATATAATATATGCCTGGCTGAGGGTTGGGAAGTTCGACTAGGTTTTTCTCGGGCAAAAATTCGATGATAGTACCATCAACACCATAAATCGATTTCTTACTCATGGTTAAGTTGTGAATTCGTCTTGCTTTTTTCATTTTTCACCTCCTAAGGTACGATTTTTCGCATCTTTTGCTATTCTATCATGACATTTAAATAAAGTCAAATGACGGGTGGGATTGCGGTGAAGCGTGAGAATTTAATTCTGGAGGAGTTTGGCGAATTTGGCCTTCAAACCGCCTTCTTCAGGGACGCCTTCTAAGGTGTCGGTGCCAACTCTGAGAAGTCCTAGGGCAGTAGCAAAAGAGTAATCCAATTTTTTGGCAAAATCACCGAGGATAAGATTTGGCAAACCGTTGATGTCTAATAGATTAATCACCGGACGGCGAGAGAAAGGCAAGCCATCGTACCAATTGGACATAGCAAGTTGCTCCTGGAGAAGCGACAGACCGGCGCCACCACCACATAGCATGATATTGCGAGGAAGGCTGCCTAGAGATTCAAAATCTTCGAGTGCGACTTCTACACCGGTGAACCAGACGCTGAGATTGCGCGAGAGGGCGGTTTCGACTTTGGCTTTGAGACGGTCGTCGAGTTTGCCGGTATCAAAATCTAATTTGTATTTTTCGGCAGTTTCGTAATCTACACCAAGTGACTCTTCGATTTGATGAGTAAAACTTCTACCGCCGATAGAAAACATTTTGGTACCCTCTACGCCGCCATCATCAATAATAGCGATATCGGTAGTACCACCACCAATATCCATCACTACGCCAGAGAAGCTAGAATCCAAATCATTCCCAAGACAGGCGCGACAAACTGCAAACGGTTCTACCGCTACGGTGAGAAGATCAAGGTTAAGTTCGGCGCAAACTTTTTCGATGGCAGAAACGTGAATCATCGGGGCAAAAGCGGTATAAAATTGAATCACAACGTCGGAACCATTGAAGCCGATGGGATTGGAAATCTTATAGCCGTCGATGGTGAGGGAAACAATGGCGGAATTGATCAGGCGAACTTCGACGTTTTTATTGCCGGTCTCAAGAGCGACGGTTTTTTTGGCAACTTCGCCGGATTTTTGTTGAACCCTAGTGATGATGTTCTGCATTTCTTGCTCAGTGATGGGTTTTTTGGGATCTTTTCTGGCATAACGAACGGTGGTAGTATTGCCCTTGATTAGTTCACCGGCAATGCCGACCACAGTCAGCTCAGCTCGCTCGCCAGATGCTTTTTCGGCCTCTAGAACCGCTTTTTCACAGGTAGCGACGACGGCCGGTATATCCGCAATGGCGCCATTGTACATATTGCCATCGCTTTGGCGTGTACGGCCAACGCCTAAAATCTCAATATCACCATGCTTGGCTGGTCTTGCCAAAACCGCTTTGACGAATTCGGTACCAATATCTAAGCCCAAAATAGTACTCATGGTTTGATTATAACATACTTTCCGGGTTCTAGTCCACTTAGTTCGTATTTACCGAAGTTGGTTCTATGTAGTTTAACAACTTGATAACCGAGGGCGGCGAAGGTGCGACGGATTTGACGATTACGCCCTTCAGAAAGTTTGACGATATACTTGTCGCCGTCATGAATTACGGTAAATCGCGAAGGGCCATCATCGAGCATCACGCCATAATCAGAGATCATTTGCTGGTGGAGAGGCTCCAAAGGTCGGTCAAGCTGGACCTCATAGATTTTTTCTTTTCTAAATTTGGGGTGGGTCATCTGAAAGGCAAAGTCACCGTCGTTGGTTAGTAAAATCAAGCCGGAGGAATCTTTGTCTAGACGACCGACGGTTTTTAACTTCTGGTATTTTTTAGGCAGCAATTCGTAAATTGTGGGGGCGTCGCCCTGAGCGCGACGAGAACAAACGTAGCCAACCGGCTTGTTCATGGCAAGATACAAGAAATCAGTTTCGAACGGTACTATATTTCCATTATACCATACTTTATCTAAAATGTCAACTTTTGCCCCTATTGCAGCTACTTCACCATTGACCTTGACACGGCCTGCAGCAATCAAATCGTCGGCTTCGCGGCGGGAGACACCAATTCGCTCGGCTAGGAACTTATTGAGCCGGAGCTGGGGCATTCTGAGCCTCCGGTTGCGTTGGTGCGGCTGGGGTAGCTGGGGTGACTGAGGCAGCTGGAGCGGCAGCAGCAGCTTTATCTCCGAGAACATCATGAATGGCATTTACAACATCTTCGATGCCAACTTGAGATTTGACAAGATAACGATCACAGCCCAATCTTTCACCACGAGCGCGTTGGTCGTCGGCAGAGAGAGCAGTCATCATGATAACGTGAATATTAGCGGTCTCGGGAGTGTTCCTCAAAATATCTAACATATCAAAACCGGAGATTTTGGGCATCATTACATCAGACAAGATTAGATCTGGTTTTTCTTTGACTGCTACCGCTAGAGCCTCTTCACCATCACCAGCCGTGACCACGTCGTACCCTTCGGCAGCGATACGAATACTATAAATTTCGCGAAGCGCCGCATCATCTTCTACTACCATTATTTTACTCACTTTGTTCCTCCTTGGTTATTATTTATCATTTGGTTGTTTTGAACTGCTATCATGCGTTTATTATACTCCTCGGGCGAAATTCTGGGTAGAGATACGTAAAAAGTCGTGCCCTCACCAACAGCTGACTCCGCCCAGACGCGACCGCCCATGGCTTCCACGCGTTGCTTAACAAGGTAGAGTCCAAGACCAGTACCGCCGATTTCGCGCGTATCGGAATTATCAGCACGGTAAAATTTTTGAAAAACATGAGCTAAATCTTCCGACGAAATACCAATACCGGTATCAGCCACACTGACAATCGCATTGTTCCCATCACCCACGACGTTGACATATACGGCACCGCCTTCGGGAGTATATTTGATTGCGTTATCAAGCAGATTATCCAAGATTTCACGCATAAAATCCACATCAACTGAAGCATAAGTGACCTGGCTTAAGCGATGCTCGCCCTGAGGTGTGGCGGTCTTAGCGCCAAAAATATACGAGAGATTCTTAGACTTGGCTTTTTCGGCATGGTCGGTAGCGATTTGCTGGACTAAACTAGTCACCTCTACAGGGACAAAGTTGGGACGAATACGACCATCGTCCAATTTGGTGACATCGAGTAAATCTTGAAATAGTTTGCCGAGATGCTCGGAAGCTTTTTTAGCGGAGTCAAGATAGCCACGAGCGCGATCGTCTACGGTGGCAGTCTGAGGATTAAGACATAAAGCTAGGTATCCGTCAATAGTGGCTACTGGGGTGCGCATTTCATGCGAGGCAGTGGAGATAAATTCGGTCTGTTCGCTTTCTTCTGCAAGTTCTTTTTCAATGTTTCTAAACGTAATAATCTTGGTGGTGCCATTATCGGCTGGAATTACAGTAATTGAAATAGGGATACGCTTGGCAGATGGCCCAGATAGCAAAGTGCAGTCGTAATTTTCGAGCAGTTGGTTAGTAGAAAAAGCACGAGTAATAGGGTTTTCTTCTGGGGAAAATTCACGACCGTCTTTGGACTCAATTTTAATCAGGAGAGCGTAGTCAAGTCCAAGCGCGTTTTCTGGGGTACGACAATCAGTCATAACTACAGCGGCAGGATTGATATAACGGATTCGGCCATCACCGCCCGTAATAATCACGCCATTATTGATATTGTTTAGGGCAATTTCGGCAAGGCCAGTCTGGGCTTGGACGGGATAAATCGGTTGGGCGGGCGGCATAGCAGTCATTTGGCCCGGAGTGATTTTGGCCGGTGCCGGCTGGACCGGTGCGACTTGAACCGGAGCAGGTTGAATTGAAGCTCCAGCGGACGGTTTTTTTCTGCTAAAAATATTAATCATCTGATTTTTATTTTAGCATAACCTATTAAAAAATGGTAGCGGTTAGGTCAAAAGTGTGTTATAGTAGAAATATGAATAAAGACGTCGTTTATATCGAGCCCGAGGAGGATATTACTGATATAATCGGTAAAATTGAGGGTTCAAAATCTAAAATCGTAGCACTCGTGCCGCCCAAAAAAGCGGGGGTACTAAAGAGCATTGTAAATATTAAATTGATAATGAAAACTGGTCTTAATGCCGATAAGAAGGTGGTGCTCGTAACAACCGATCCAGCGATTATTAAGTTGGCTGCAGCTACTAGAATGCCGGTTACCAAAGATCTTAAGTCTGCACCAGAAATCCCCGAGCCAGACGATATAGATGATTCTTCTGAAGTGGTGGAAGTGGATGACGAGGCAGAAATCACTGAAGACACCGAAGATGATGATGTCAAAAAATCAAAAGACGAAGATGAAGATGAAGGCAAAGACGAAGACGAGAGTGAGGATAACGACCAAGACGATGGGGCTAAAGAAAAATCTAAAAAATCCGACGACGCTGATAAAGACAAGGAAGACGATAAAAACGACGACGTAGAAGAGGACGATAAAAAGGCTTCCAAGAAAGAGAAGGAGGCCAAGAAGCCTGAGGCTAAAGGCAAGCTTGCGAATAGTAATAATCCAGTACTGAGATGGATTGGTACCCACAAAAAAATCACAGCAGGTATTTGCGTAGGTTTGGTGCTTTTGGTGATTGCAGGGGTTTGGGCCTTTGGAATCGTGCCAGCAGCGACGATCACTCTGAAACTTGAAACGACGACGGGGAATTTTTCGGAAAATATCGCCTTTACTGAAAAAGCCACTGATGAAAAAGTGTCTGAAGGGAAGTTTTATATTCAGGAGAAGAAGATTGAAAGTAAGTCAGAAGTGGAGTTTGAGGCCACTGGCAAGAAGAACGTAGGTGAGAAAGCGAGCGGGACGCTGACGGTTTATTATGTTTTTAAGGCAGAGGGGTCCATCTCGGTAAATGCCGGTGCTAGTTTTACTTATAGCAATCTTTCTTATCTGGCAAATGCCAATACTACGATAACCTGGGGTGGCAAAGACTCCGAATGTAAAAACAAAGATGACGACAATATTGGCTCTAAAGGATGCTATATTTACAAAGACATTGCCGTAACTGCAGCCGAAGCTGGAGCTAATTATAATATTTCCGCTACCGGAAGTGGTTGGGTGACAAACTCTGGAGTAACAGTAGCTTCTGGCTCGGCGATGAGTGGTGGCTCTGATAAGACCGTAACTATCGTCCAACAAGCCGATATCGACAAAGCCATGAAGAATATCTCAACTGAAAACGAAACCGTAAACAAAGAAAAACTTTACGAGACCATTGAGGGTGAGCAGTTTGAGATTGATTCTAGCTTCAAACAGACAGTGGGAGATCCAGTTTCTACGCCAGCCGTAGGTCAAGAAATCGAAGACGGTAAAAAGGCTAAGCTATCTGTAACCACTACCGCTACAGTATTTACAGTGGACGAGAACAAATTAATTGAATATATCACCGAAAAAGCCAAACTTGAAGACAAATATAAAATTTACGAAATGAATGATCCATTCGTAGAGAATTTCACTAAGGCTGATTCTGGCTACACCGGTAGATTAAAGACCGCTTACATCGCTGGTCCGACCATTAGTCAAAATGACGTAGTAGAAGAAGTAAAGGGTAAAGGTATTGGTACAGCCAAGCGAGATTTGACTGATAAATTTAAGGGTATCAAGTCTATTACAATTGATACGTCGGCACCATGGGTGTCTTCGATCCCAGGAAACCCTGAAAAAATCACTGTAAATATCGATGTGGAGGAGTAAAGTTTGAAGATTATTGGCCTAGATATAGGCACGAAACGCATTGGCGTGGCGCGTGCCGATTCGAGTACACGGATAGCTATACCATCAGGATGTATATTGGTAGATGGTTCTGAATATCAAAAAATTGCCAGGCTCGCTAAATTATATAGTACGAATTGGTTTGTACTGGGACTTCCGCGTAGTAATGAAGGAAACGAAACCAAACAGTCTCTTTATGTGAGACAGTTTGCCAAGAAGTTGCTCCATGAAATTCCAGGGGCCAAGATCCGATTTCAAGATGAGTCTTTGACCTCGGTGGAAGCCGAAAATCGGCTGAAATCTCGGGGGAAGGATTACAAAAAAGGCGAGATAGACTCCGAAGCGGCGGCGATTATTTTGCAGGATTTTTTGGAAAGTTTTAATGGGGGTTCTGGGACATTGTCTTCTTCGAAGACACTGCCGACATCAGAGGCGTCCGCGTCCCAACAAATCGCTGAGGAGCGTTCTTTGGGAAATAAATTACAGACACCTCTAAAAAATATTCACGAAACCGCAAAAACCGTAACCAAGAAAGAAAGTGATAAAGTCGTAATGAGCGCAAAAAAGACCAAAAATAAGATGAAAAAATGGCCGATTTTGGTGCTGGTGCTAATTTTGCTTGGCGGGGGGATTGCAGGGGGGATTTGGTGGGTGAATAGAGAGAATGCCAAAAGAGAATACGAGGCTTACCTTCTTGCAAAAGCCAATGAAAAGGCTGAGGTGTTTAATTTCACAATAAGGCCGGGGGAGACGATTTTTGATATCAAAGAGCGTTTAGCTGAAGTGGGGTATTCTACTACTGAGATAGATGAAGCGTTCAATGCTGATTATGATTTTGACTTTTTGAAAAAACGCCCTGCAGGAGCCACACTTGAGGGGTATTTATATGGGGAGACCTACGAGTTTTATAAGACTGCTACCGTAAAAGAGATTTTGACTAAATTCCTTGAGGGAATGGGAGAAGTGATTCACAATAATAATCTGGAGGCAAGATATGCCGAGCATAATTTGACACTATTTGAAGGAATTACACTAGCTTCGGTGGTGCAAAAAGAATCACCAAACGGAGAGCATGCTACAGTAGCACAGGTGTTTTTGTCACGGCTAGCGTATGGGTGGAAACTAGGTAGCGATGTGACAGTAAAATATGCACTTGATGTGGTAGACCCTAATCGGACAATCTATACAGACAACGCGGCGGCACTTGCGGTTGATTCTTGCTATAACACCCGGGTCAATACAGGACTTCCTTGTGGTCCGATTTCTAATCCTAATTTGACTTCGCTTCTAGCCGTGGCGGCACCATCTGACACTTCTTATCTGTTTTTCTTGACAGGGGACGATGGTTTGATGTATTATAGTTATACAGAGGCTGAGCATAACCAGAACGCTTACCTTCATTGCCAGAACCTCTGTAATGTTTCATTATGACAGTAAAGGCTGAGACAACTTGGGATAAATTTAAAAGCGTTTTGCCGTATTTTTTGGCGGCAGCTTTGACTTTGACAGTAGTAATTGTCGGCTCAATTGATAAAAAACAGAGTGGTACTACACTTAATTTGGATACCTTTGCCAAAAACGACTACGACGTTTCGGTGGATCAGTTATCCGAAATGTACGTGGTAGCAGATCTTTCTGATGCTTTGGGGCTTGCCTCCGCTTCCGATGTGGCATCCAACTTTGTGGTGACTACATCTATGTATGATGCTGGTCAGACCGCCACGGGCAAACTAGAAAAACCTTCTATTACCAACATCGCCGTTTCTCGTGGAGTAATAGAATACACGGTGGCGGATGGTGAAACTTTGGATTCAATTGCCAGTAAACATGGAATTTCGGTGGATCAAATCAGATGGTCTAATGGACTAAAGACCACCGATGTTTCTCCTGGGACGGTACTATATCTACCGAGTGTAAGTGGAATTGTCTATACCGTCAAAAGCGGGGACTCGATTGAGTCGATTGCGGCCAAATATGGATCTACCGCAGCGGAAATCACAGCGCTTAATGACCTCGAAGTGAGCGGGATCCATGAGGGCGCTCGGATTGTAATCAAAAACGGTACTCTACCAGAGACAGAACGGCCAGAATATGTGGCACCAAGACCCGCCACTACTACCTACAGGAGCACCACTTATCGCTATTCTTACCTCGGCAACACTTCGGAGAGACAAAATATCACGGTGGTTGGTAGGATTTATGGTCTGGGTGGACCATACGGAGCTGGACAATGTACTCAGTGGGCTTGGTCCAAGAGGCGTGATCTACCTTCCACGCTTGGCAATGCTAATACTTGGGCAGCTAGAGCGGCAGCAGCAGGCTACGTAGTCAATCGTACACCGTCGGCTGGGGCAGTCTTCCAGACTTCATCTGGTTGGTATGGGCACGTGGGGTACGTAGAAGCAGTAAACGCCGATGGTTCAATCACGGTGACGGAGATGAACTATGGTTATTCGCCATATCTAGTGATTAGGGCTACCATTCCGGCAAGTTCGGTGGGGAACTTCAATTACATCCACTAAGGATCTTCAGTGGGGTCTTCTAAGTAAGTAGGCCCTTGTGGGAAGAGTGATGCAAAAAAGAAATCAGGTACACATCCTGATTTCCTTTATCGCTGTTACGCGCCCACCCTTGGGCACATTGGTTTGTTTTAATCCGCTGTTTGTTTTTGTTATTAATGTAAGTCTCCACACTCCACTAATGTTGTCAGTGGAACCCTGTGAAGCGTACCAGCTTAATTTAATGATAAAGCATGAGCGAGATGTTGTCAAGGGTTTTTACGTTAATTTGGCCTTGTTGAATAATTAAATTAGCAATGAGCTCATTAGCCATTAGTATATC
>CAYOSV010000009.1:0-24122 GCA_964406725.1 uncultured Candidatus Saccharibacteria bacterium
TTTTCCTTTCTCCTCTATAACCTTAGCCTTGCTCTTAGATGGCTGGCGGTAAGTTTTTAGAGGTAGATGATTAGTTTAATATATCTTTATTATACCACACTTTGCGCGAAAGAACAAGATAGAGTATAATGGGGTGTATGAGCTTTGCGACGTTCAAGAAACGATTTTATTTTAGGTTGGCGGGGTATTTTCGGCGTTTGGCAAATCGGGCTCTGAAGCGGTGGGATCCGCGGATTATTGCGGTGACTGGCTCGGCTGGCAAGACCACCATGCTAAATCTATTGGAACACGAAATGGGAGATAAGGCCCATTATTCGCATGATGCCAATTCGGCTTTTGGAATACCTTTTGACCTCTTAGGGCTAAAGGGAGTGAAATCCTCTAAGTTTCGCTGGTTTTGGCTAATTCTGGTTGCGCCGATTAAATCTCTCTATTACAAACACAAAGAGCCTTTTTATGTAGTGGAGATTGATGGAGAAAGACCGCACGAGGCAGAATTTCTGGCTGAATGGCTAAAACCAGAGGTGACGATTTGGGTGTCGGTGGGACTATCGCATGCAGTGCAGTTTGAAAAGGTAGTGGAAGACGGAGAGTATAAAGATTTGAAGAGCGCAATTACGGCGGAATTTGCCAATTTACCGGAAAATACCAAAAAGTTGGTTTATATTGATGCGGATTCTAAGTTGATGGTATCAGCCTGTAAGGGAATTAAGGCCAAGGTGGTACCGATTAAAAAATCTTTACTCAAAAAATACGTGGTTTATCCGGATTCGACCGACTTTACTTATGGAGATACCACTTTTCATTTTAATCATCCGGAACCAAAAGATATCGCATTTAATCTGTTTGTACTGCAAGATTTGATGAAGTATTTGAAGTTGCCGTTTAATCCGGATTTTTCTGAAGTGAAACAGATGCCGGGGAGGAGCTCGTATTTTGACGGGGTGAAGGGGATTAAGATTGTAGATAGTAGTTATAATGCACATATGATTTCAATGGCATCGGTGCTTGATATGGTAAAAAGGATGCATGCGGAAAAGAAATGGCTAATTATTGGCGATATTGTAGATCAGGGTTCGCTTGAGGAAGAAGAACATAAGAGGCTCGCCAAGTTAATTGCCAACGTAGAACCAGACAAAGTGATTTTGGTAGGGCGGAGGACCAAAAAATACACTGCGCCGGAGCTGACTGAACTCGGAGTTTCTGCGGTAGCGACTACTGATCCTAAAAAAGCGCTAAAATACATTGAAAATCATATTACCGGTAAAGAGACTTTGGTATTTAAGGGGAGCCAATACCTGGAATGGATTATTGAAAAATTGCTGGCCAATCCAGCCGATGCGGATAAACTCTGTCGCCGCGACAAAGGCTCAGTACAGAGGAGAAAGAATTGGGGTCTAGAATAATGGAAGAAGCGACGAAAAATACAGCGACGAACAGTGTGAAGCCAAAGCCAAAATATGATCTTTATGTAATTCATGGCTGGACTTATACAGTGGAGCCGTGGTTTCGAACTTTGAAGGTCCTTCAACACGAGGGTATCCGTGTAAAGATGCTTCGTGTGCCAGGGTTGACTTCGCCATCTGACAAAGTGTTTAAAATTGAAGATTATGTGAAGTGGGCGGATGAAAATATCCCAGATGGAGCGATTGCTCTGGGGCATTCCAACGGCGGGCGGATTTTGCTTAATCTTTGCGCCAAGAAGCCGGATAAGCTTAAGTATCTGATTTTGCTGGATTCGGCGGGAATTTATGAGGTGACCACCAAGAAAAAGGTGGTGGCGGGTCTTGCCAAAATCGGAAAACCA
Organism: uncultured Candidatus Saccharibacteria bacterium; assembly: GCA_964406725.1. Lineage (GTDB taxonomy): Bacteria > Patescibacteriota > Saccharimonadia > Saccharimonadales > Saccharimonadaceae > Nanosyncoccus. The sequence continues at coordinate 1,808 of CAYOSV010000009.1, forward strand.
TTTAAGAAAATCCCAGGCGTAGATAAGGCTTTTCATAGGTTTACTGGGACGACAGATTATTCTAAGGCGCCAGAGAATATGAAAAAGACGCTGGTAAATATGCTTGAATCGGATAAAGATTTGAAGATTGAGGATGTCAAGACCAAGACTTTTATCCTGTGGGGCAAAAAAGATACTACTACGCCGCCGAGACAGGCCACGATGATTTATGAAAAATTGCCGAATGCGGAACTAAAATTTTATGCTAATTGGACGCATGCTCCGTACATCTCTAGCCCAGTGGAGCTAGCCAAAGCGATTCAAAAGTTACTTTTGAAGCTTAATAAAACCGCCCCTAAAAGTTCAGCAGAAAAAACCACGGTCAAAATAACAGGGGAGAGTGACAAAAAAGAGACTGAAAAGGAAGTTGAAACACAGAAAAAAACTGAGAAAAAATCCATAGGAATAGTAGAGAGCAAAACAGATGAGGAGGCTAGAAAAAGTCAGTGAGCCGGAAGTATTTTTTGGGATTAAACGCAAACGGACCAAAGGTGTATGAAACGCTGTTTTCTTGCGGTTCGTCCAAAAATTTAAGGGATTTCAATGAACTACTTGCCGGAAAATACCAGGGCGCTCCGATTTTGACGAAAAATGGCCGATCAGCTCTTACGATTGCCTTAAAATCATATTTTGAGCCGGGAGATAAAATCATTGTCAATGGGTTTACTTGTTATGCCGTATACGAAGCAGTGGTAAAAGCGGGGATGACACCGATTTTTGTCGATATTTCTAAAAATGATCTCAATTTTAATGTGGGAATTTTGGAAAAAATCATAAACAAGAATGTTAAAGGCGTGATTATCCAAAACTCTCTCGGAAATACAGTTGATATGGAGGCGATGGAGAAATTCGCTAAGAAGCATAATTTGGTTTTGATTGAGGATTTGGCGCACTCGGCGGGAATGAAGTATCCTGATGGGCGTGAAACCGGCACGGTGGGGGCGGCGACGGTGCTCTCTTTTGGTAAGGATAAGTCTATCAACACAATTACCGGTGGAGCAGTGATTTTAAGAGCCCCAGTCAAGCACAAGGTTAAAGCGCCGTTTAAGGCTCCGCAAATTTCCGAAGTTTTAAGAGCGAGATTTTATCCGCTATTTTGTGCGGTTTGTCGGGGACTTAGTTATGTGCACCTTGGCGGGGTTTTGATGCGGTTTTTGATTTTGACTCATCAGGTAGAAAAATCAGCGGACAACAAGCTGGATTTGTCCAGACGACCACCAAAATTCGTGGCAAAGCTCGCCATGAAACAGATAAAGGGTTTTCATCACCGAGGGCAGCCGAAACTCCGGGAGTTTTATTTGATACGAAACCGCGAGGAAGCGCTTTTGAAGCTGCAGAAGGCTGGTTTTTATTTTAATTCGTTTTGGTATGAGAAGCCGGTTTCGCCAGCAAGATACTACAAGAAGGTGCAATTTCCAGAGAAAGATTGTCCAGAAGCAGTAAGGATTGCAGAGCAGATTATCAATTTTCCGACTTATTATAAGAAGCAAGACCTCGGAAAGGCGCACGAGATAATTAAACCGTATTTAATTGGAGGCAAAGATGATTAGTTGGGATGAGGTGATAAAAAAATACCCGGAAGCGAATTTTCTGCAGTCGCCAGAGTATGGGCGAATGAATGAAATTCTGGGTTGTAAAGTTTTTGGAGAGGATTTTGGCGGCAAGGCGTGGGCACTAATGATTGTGCGAGATGCCAAGCGTGGGCGATATTTAGAAATTCCGTGCGGGCCTTTGGTGGATTGGAATAATCAGAAGTTGGTAAATGAAATTTTTAAGAAAATTATTGAAATCGCCCACAATGAAAAATGCGTGTTTATTCGGATTCGGCCACAGCTTTTGATGAAGCCGGAAAATATGAAAATTTTGGAGAATATGGGACTTGAAAAATCGCCAATGCACCTGGCGGCGGAGCATACTGTGATGATTGATTTATCTCGCTCGGAGGAGGAATTGTTAGCCGACATGCGGCGGCAGACTAGATACGAAGTAAGAAGGGCAGGCAAGCTCGGGATTGAGGTTTTGAAAAGCGAGACCCAAGCGATTTTTGAGGAATTTCATGCGGTGCAAGCCGAAACGGCCAAAAGGCAGAATTTTGTACCGCCATCGCTTAAGACTTTGCTAGCGGAAAGAGAGGCTTTTGGTGATAAGATTGTGATTTATAAAGCCGTAAGTGAAGGGAAGCCGGTGGCGTATGGATTAATCATTAAGAGTGGGGTAGAAGCGGATTATTATGAGGCGGCCTCAACCGAGTTAAACCGGAAATTACCGGGGGCATATGCTCTTTTATGGCAGGCGATGAAAGACCTTAAAAGCGAGGGATATGAACGGTTTAATCTCTGGGGGATTGCGCCGGCCGGGCAGCCCAACCACCGCTATGCTGGGGTGACCACTTTTAAGACTGGGTTTGGTGGAGAAGTGGTAGAATTTGTGCCAGCACACGATCTCGTGATTTCCAAAATCAAATATCTTAAAAATCTAACTGTGGAGACAATACGAAAAAAACGGAGGCATTTATGAGTTTGGAGATTATGGATAGTGAGTCTCGGGAGCAGTGGGACGGTTTTGTTTCTGGTCGGCCGGAAGCGAATTTCTTACAGAGCTGGGATTTTTATGAATTCCACATCTCGCGGGGCAAAAAAGTGGTGCGGAAGTTGGTTTTTGAAAATGGCGAGATTATGGGAGCGTACGCCGGAGTAGTAGAAACAGCCAAGCGTGGGACCTACATGGCGATTGCCGGTGGGCCTTTGATAGATTGGAAAAATTCGGGGCTCATAAAAGCGGTATTTGAGGATATTCGTGCGGAGGGGTTGAAGCATAAATGTGTGTTTGTAAGAGTACGGCCACAATTAGAATTATCCGAAAAATCTCTCAAAATTATGAAAGATAATGGACTTTTGAAGGCGCCGATGTATCTTTCGGTGGAGTATGCTGGAATTTTGGATTTGCATAAATCCGAGGAAGAGATTTTGACTGGGGCCTCACAAGGGTTTAGGAGGAAATTACGCAAAGCCGAGAAAAATGAGATAGAAATTACCGCATCGGCCAATGATTCTGATATTAAAGATTTTTGTAAACTTGAAAAATTGCATTCGGAAAGACAAAAATACGTGGCGTTTTCTTCTGATTTTTTGACCAAGCAATTTGAGGCGTTTAAGAAAAATGGTGAGGTTTTGATCTATACCGCAAGGAAAGACGGCGAGATTCTGGCGCAAAACTTTATGATTTTTTATGGACCAGAGGCGAGCTACCATTATGGAGTGTCCTCTCAGCTTGGCACCAAATATTCCGCTGCGCCGCTACTTCATCTTGCTGCGATGAGAGAGGCGAGAGAGCGGGGAATTATGCGATATAATCTCTGGGGAATTGTAGGAAAAGACGAGACCGAGCACCGATTCTATGGGGTGTCCGAGTTCAAAAGGTCGTTTGGGTGCGAAGAATTTAGATACACGCCAGCGCATGACATGATTTTAAGCCCGATGAAGTACAAACTAAACAAACTCGTTGAAAACGCTCGGAAGAAAAAGCGGAAAGTGTGATATAATAGGAGCGTAAGCAATTAAAAAGGGCATTATTTTATGGCACATATCAACAGGAGATATATTGATAAACATTGGTCGGTATTTATTTTTCGGGGGTTGCTAGCGGCGACTTTTGGGGTAATCGCCCTGTTTGGTGCGATGACGGATTTTGAAATCATGATTTCTGTGGTCAGTATATTCCTACTTATCATGGGGATTGTGGATTCGATTAGTGCGCTCTATGCTTCGGTCAAGAAACACGGCTGGATAAATTCCGTTATTGATGCTTTGATTGATATTGCTGCAGCGCTCGGACTACTATTTTTTGCCAAAGACAACATCGTAGCGGGGCTCGTGATTATTGCTGTATATACGATCGCTTCAGGATTGATTGATATTTTTCACGGATTTCTCTCAACAGTGGATCCGACCGACCGATTTATCCGGGTACTTACAGGGATGCTTGGTTGTGTGATGGGGATAGTGATTTTGAATGCTGGCAATTTTGAAATGATGACGTTCCTTCGCTTCTTCGGCGCCTATATGCTAATAGTGGGGGTGACGAGCTTGATTTATGGCGTACACAACCGCTCTCAGGATATAGAAGACAAAACCGCGCGCAAGCAAGTGGTGCGGAAAAAGAAGACAGCAAAGAAGTCTTCAAAGAGATAAGGTTGACCACACGAGGAGCGTGAGAGAAAAACGGATTTATCCGTTTTTCCGAAGGCAATATGTTGACTTTTTAGCATAAGTGTGATATAATAAGATGATGAAGCTATGGTTATATTGATGGGAGGTGGAACATGGCATCAGCACATTCATTAGCACCAAAGGGGACCTTAGTGGTAAAGCGAATTATCAATCTGACTAACACCGTACTGGTGATTTATGACCATGCGGGTAACTTAGTTACCCTTCACCCCGAAGAAATCCAACCTTTGAAGCACGGAGAGCTACCAATCATCGGCGAGAACACGTTTATCGTGGTAGATGACAGCACTGATGAGAAGCTCGTAGAAGCTCTTAAGAAGAGCCATTGCTACAAAGACTGCTTAGCAACTCCGCGTCCGAAGGGAAAAATTCGGGGGAACTACGAAGGACACGATATTATAGCTTTGAGGCGGTCCGAAAGGACATTTTTCGTGACCCTGAGTAGTAACCCGCGGATACCAAGTTTACCGGTAATGATTGGCCGGTGATACTTCTTAGCCTAGAATCTCAGATTCTGGGCTTTTTCTTGTTTAAATATGTTATAATTAGGTTTTAAGGAGAACTATGAAAACCGTAAAAAAAGCGATTATTACCGATGCGGGGTTTGCTAGTCGGTATCTGCCAATTACCAAAACCATTCCAAAGGCGATGGTACCGATTGGGGCGAAGCCGGCCATGCAACTCTGCGTGGAAGAATGTGTAGCAGCCGGAATTGAAGAAATTATCATCGTAGCTACACCAGATACCATGGCGAGAGATATTTATGATAATTATTTCCACGACAAGGCCGAAAATGTAGAGAAATTACTGGAAAAACAAGGCAAATCTGAGCGATTTGAGCCAGTAAAGGAAGTTCTGAGCTTCCCCAAAATCACCGTGATTGAACAAGATAAAGAACTTCCTTATGGCAACGGTTCGCCGATTGTGTCGGCCAAAGATTTCGTAAAAGATGAAGATGCTTTTGTGGTGCTTTATAGCGATGATTTGATTTTTGGAAATAGCGATGTCAAAACTTTGATTGATACCTATGCAGAGAATGAAGAGGCCAAAGCAGTAATTGCCGCCCAAGAAATGCCAGAAGAAGTTTGGAAAAAATACGGTATGATAGCTCTTAAAGAAAACGGCACACTCTCGCATATCGTAGAAAAGCCCAAAACCCCCGATCTTAGTCCTAGCAATCTGACGAGCTATGGCCGGTATTTGCTGACGCCAGAGGTGTTTGACTATCTCGTACCATCTAATACTGGCCTAGATGGAGAGCTTTGGACGGTTGACGCAATTACTAAGCTTGCCGAACATGGGGATGTATTAGTAGCCAAAAGCAGTGGCAAATGGATGACCACAGGGGATCCCAAAAATTACTTTATCACTTTGCTCCAGTATGTACTAGATAATACTGATTATGCAAATGATGTGTTGGAAGTGTGCTATAATAAACTAAAGGAGATAAATAAATGAACGTAGCAGAGTGGATATTAGTAGTGATATTATCAATTACTTTGTTTATTTTCTTGGTGGTTGGAATTATTCTAATGGTGAAACTGTTTAGTGTGGCTGATGAAGCCAAGCGCGTAGTGATTAAGAGCCAAGATATCGCCGAAAACGCCAACGGCGTGGTTTCGAACGTGCGTGGGATGACTTCAATTGGTGGGGTGGTTCAAACTTTTGTGGACAAGTACGTGGAGCCGAAATTAAAAGAAACCAAAAAATCTACTAAAAAGGAGGTATGATGGTAGAGAAAAAGACCGAAAAATCAACTAAAAAACCAGCGAAGGAGGCTGATATGTGCGATTGTGATGAAAAGAAAAAGAGTGGGACAGGCAAGTTTATTCTGGGAGCAGCGCTCGGGGCGATTGCTGGAGCGGCGGCTGGACATATTATTTCTAAAAAAGTAGATGAAGCCAAAGAAGAAGAGGCCAAGGAAGAAGCTGAGCTAGAAAAAGCAGCTAAGACCATTGAGAAACAAGCCGAAAAGTCAGAAAAAGAAGCTAAGAAGAAATAATTTTTGAGCTTAAGTGGTAGATATGAAGCTAAAGCCTAGTGATTTTGTGCATTTGCATAATCATACCCATTATTCACTGCTTGATGGGCTGACTAAGGTGCCGGAGTTGGTGGATTTTGTCAAAAATGACGGAATGGAAGCGGTAGCGGTCACCGACCACGGCACCATGAGTGGACTGGTGGAACTTTATGAGTGCTGCAATAGTGCAGGAATCAAGCCTATTTTAGGGCTTGAGGCCTATGTGGCGGCCAGAAAACGGACGGACAAAACGCCAGAGCATGACAAGAGACGTTTTCACATTACTTTGCTCGCGATGAACGAAAAGGGATACGAAAATCTCTGCCGGATTATGAGCGATGCGGAGATTGAGGGAAAGTATTACAAACCGCGTACCGACCACGAGATGCTAGAAAAATACAGCGAGGGAGTAATTTGTCTCTCTGGTTGTATGGGGTCGGAAATTTCGGAGGCGATTAGGGCTGGGGATGACGACCGGGCGTTTAAGCTGATTGACTGGTACAGAAATGTCTACAAAGACCGATTTTATCTAGAGATGCAAGACCATGGGCATCCCCTGTCTTCTACACATTCGGAAGAGCAGAAGAAGGTGAACGACTGGCACATGGCACACGCCGAGGAGTTGGGGTTGCCATTAGTAGTGACCTGCGATGCGCACTATCTTACCAAAGAAGATCAGGATGCACATGAGGTTTTACTCTGCGTTGGTACCGCCGCTAACCTTTCCGATACTAAGCGGATGACCTTGAAAGATTACGACCTACATGTAATACCGGCAGAGGAGATTATTTCGCACTGGGAAGAAACTTGTCCAGAGGCGGTTCTCAACACCAAAAGAATCGCCGACCGTTGTAGTGTAGATTTGCAGCTGGGGCGGATTTTGATTCCGAAGTTCCCAGTACCAGATGGCGAAGATGAGAAGTCGTATCTTGATAAACTGGTTTTTCAGGGGCTGGTGTATCGGTATGGAGGTAAAAAATTAGACGAAACTCTGGATTTGACCGTGGAAGATTGCCGCAAAATTTTGACCGAGGTAGACAAAGAACGCGACGAAAATCACCAGGTACTACCCAGGATCGACTACGAGCTATCCGTGGTGGACCACATGGGATATAACGGTTATTTCTTGATTGTGCAGGATTTTATTAACTGGGGAAAATCACAGAGGATTGTGTACGGGCCGGGGCGTGGCTCGGCGGCTGGGTCTATTCTAGCTTATGCGCTTCGCATTACCGACCTAGACCCTTTGAAATACGATTTGCTCTTTGAGAGGTTTTTAAACCCGGATCGTATCTCCATGCCGGATATTGATACCGACATTCAGGATACCAGGCGTGACGAAGTAATTGAATATTGTACGCGCAAATATGGTGATGGAAGAGTGTCTAATATTGCTACTTTTGGTAAAATGATGGCCAAAAACGCAGTACGGGATGTAGCTAGAGTTCTTGAAGTGCCGTATGCCGAGGCGGATAGACTGGCCAAGATGGTGCCGGATCCAGTACAGGGGCATCATGTACATCTGGCGGACGCAATTCGTGATGTACCGGAGCTGAAACAAGAATATGAGACCAACCCAACTTCCAAACAGGTAATTGATTATGCATCGCGGCTGGAGGGAACGATTAGAAACCACGGCGTACATGCTTGCGGGGTGATTATCGCGCCGGATGATTTGGTGAAGTTTTTACCACTGGAAGTTTCGGCTAAGGGGCCGATTGCCGCACAATTTCCGATGACCCAAGTAGAGGAGCTAGGGCTTCTTAAAATGGATTTTCTGGGCCTTTCTAACCTCTCTGTGATTAACAACGCCCTCAGAATGATTCGCAAAGTCTATCATGACGATATTGATATGAGCGCTCTGCCGCTAGATGACGAAGAAACTTACAAACTTTTCCAGAGAGCCGAAACCACTGGCGTATTTCAGTTAGAGTCAGCCGGGATGAAGAAATACTTGAAAGATTTGAAGGCCTCTTCTTTTGAGGATATTATCGCGATGGTGGCACTGTATCGTCCGGGACCGATGCAGTTTATCGATTCGTTTATTCGGCGAAAACACGGCGAGGAAGAAATTACCTATCTACATCCGGGGCTAGAAAATTCGCTTAAGAGTACCTATGGAATTATGATTTACCAAGAGCAGTTCATGCAGATTTCCAAGGAATGGTGTGGGTTTACTGGTAGTCAGGCGGATACTTTACGTAAAGCTGTAGGTAAGAAAAAAATAAAACTAATGGAACAGGTAAAGCCGCAATTTATTGAGGGCGCGGTGAGAGTGGGTGGTGCGACAGAGGAGATCGCGGAGAAGTTTTGGAGCCAGCTACTTGATTTTGCGAATTACTGTTTTAACAAGTCTCACGCAGCGTGCTATGCCTTAATTGCTTACTGGACAGCCTACTTAAAAGCCCATTATCCAGATGCTTTTATGGCGGCTCTCATGACTTCGGATATGCGTTGGACAGAGAAACTCGCACCGGAGATTTCCGAATGTAAGAGGATGGGGCTAAAAGTACTGGGGCCGGACATTAATCAGTCTTATGGTGATTTTGGTATTGTGGGCGGCGAAAAGACGATTCGGTTTGGGCTTTCGGGCGTAAAAAACGTCGGAAAAGCCCTAATTGAAGAAATTGTAATTCCGGAAAGAGACAAAAACGGGCCATTCAAGAGCGTGTGTGATTTTGCTAAAAGAGTAGATTCAACTAAATTTAATAAAAAGACCTGGGAAGCAGCGATCAAGACGGGAGCGTTTGATAGTTTTGGCTATTCGCGCTCGGATTTATTATTTAATTTGGAAGCAATACAAGGGTATGGCGCAAGATCGCAAAAAGATGGCAAAACCGGACAACTGGATCTATTCTCAATGATGGGCAAAGCTGGAGAAATTCCGGAGCCGAAGATAGAGCCTGCCCCAAAACAGTATTCCAGCAAAGAACAGCTACTGTGGGAGCGAGATTTGATGGGGCTATATCTATCGGCGCATCCACTTGACAAATATGATATTTATTTTGATGAGCAAACTCACCCGATGGGGATGGTTTGTCCGGAAAATCAAGATAAAACCGTGGTGGTGGGCGGAATTATTACAGATGTTCGCACGATTTTGACTTCTAAGGGAGACAAGATGGCGTTTGTAAAAATCGGCAACAAAACTCGCGAAGTAGAAGTAATCGTTTTTCCGAGAACTTATGCCACTTGTGGAGCGAAGTTGGAACTAGACAACGTGGTGAGAATACAAGGCCAAGTAGATGCCAAAAACAAAGACGGCACGATGGGGTCTGATGCGAAAATTAAGGCCGAGGTGGTAGAACTGGTCTCAGATAATTTCCTAGAAACTTATAAATCTACCGGCACCAAATTGGCCCAGCCCTGGATGAATAAACCAGCTGAAGGGAAGGAACGCTGGAAGAAAAAACCTTCTACAGAGATAGAGGCTCTCAAGGTAGCTAGAGCGATTCCGGTAGACCCTAGAAAGCAAAAATTGTTTCTTTTGATTGAGGATATGGAAAATGTGGAGATGCTGACTAAGATCCGGCAGCTAGCCGATGAATATGCGGGAATGCAAGAGGTAGTGCTAGTGACAATTGAGGACGGCGAGAAAAAAGCGCTTAAAATGCCGTTTAAGATGGACATTTGCGCGGATCTTTTGGATGAGCTAGAACCATTACTTGGCAAAACCTCTGTAAAAGTAGTATAATTAAGGTGTGAAAAAGAAGAAAACACCAGATTCTGTGACGGTCAACCGACGAGCCCACTACGATTATCAGCTCGGCGAAGAACTTGTTTGTGGGATGAGTTTATCAGGCCCACAAGTGCGATCGATACGAGATCATCACATGCAGCTTAAGGGGTCTTATGTGACGATTAGAAATGGCGAGCTCTGGCTCTATGGGCTGACGCTCGGAGCGGACACGACTTCTGATATTAGACTACTTGCTACCAAGAAGCAAATCGCTGGGTTGGAACGTGCCAAAGTAGCTGGCTCTACGATTGTGCCGGTTAAGCTTCTAGGTGGAGGGCGGCATATCAAACTCGTTATTGCTGTGGGTAAAGGCAAGAAAAAATACGATAAACGCGAAACTATTAAAAAACGTGATATTGAAAGAGGCCGTTATGCTTAAAATTTTCTCGTGGAATATAAATGGGATTAGGGCTGTACTTAAGAAAGGAGCTTTGCAGTCTTTCATCTCTGAATACCAGCCAGACATTTTATGTTTACAGGAAACCAAAGCCAAGCCAGGCCAAGCCGAAGTGGATTTGCCTGAATATGAGGAGATTTGGAACTCGGCAGAGCGGGCTGGTTATTCTGGAACTGCGATTTTTACAAAAATAAAACCGATAAAAATAATAGATGATTATAAAATTAATTTTAGAGATGATTATGGTGATTTAAATAACGAGGGTAGAGTTCAAATTGTAGAATTTGAAAAGTTTTATCTCGTAAATGTTTATACACCAAATTCAAAGCCGGATTTGTCACGACTAGAACTTAGACATAAGAGTTGGGATCCGGAGTTTTTGAGTTTATTAAAGGAGCTTGAAAAGACTAAGCCAGTGATGACTTGTGGGGATTTTAATGCGGCGCATAATGAGATTGATATTGCGAGGCCGGCGACGAATCATCATAGTGCGGGCTTTACCGATGAAGAAAGAGGGGGAATTACCAATATTATAAAAGCTGGGTTTGTGGATACTTTTAGATTTTTACACCCTGACAGCGTAAGATATACTTGGTGGAGCCATTGGGGGCAAGCTAGAGCCAATAACGTGGGCTGGAGAATTGATTATTTCTTTGTGTCAGAAAGTTTGAAAAAAGATTTAAAGTCTGCAGAGATTTATGAGGATGTAATGGGCTCAGACCACTGCCCCGTATCAATTACACTAGATTTTGACGGAGAGAAGTGATGGATTTTTTGGAAAAGATCAACGAGAACCCTTACGAGGATCTTTATTTTAATATACCAGAGGAACAAAAAATCGGTATAGCCTCGGTGATTGGAGGGAATGGGCAAAATTTTCGGACGGTGATTAAAACGGCGGAGTTCATCGCTAATAAATTCCCCTTGAAAGAGCTGAAGGTAGTTTTGCCAGATAGCCTTAAAAGCAAATTGCCGCCGCTTGATAATTTGGTATTTCTAAAAACCACGGAGGTGGGGTCTTTTTCGGAAGGCGAGGAGCTAAAAGCCGTGATAAAAGCAAGTGATTTTTCGTTAATTATTGGGGATTTATCCAAGAATACCGTTACGCGCGGAGCGTTTGAAAGCGCCCTTTTAGATTCCGAAAAACCCCTGATTTTGACGCGAGACAGTGTGGATTTGGTGTCCGAAATGAAGACAGAGAGACTTTTGATGCGGGAGAATCTCACGATTTTTGGTTCGATCATGCAATGGCAAAAGATTTTTAAGAGTGTGTATTATCCCAAGATGCTGATGGCGTCGCAACCTTTAATCCAAGTAGCCGAAGCGTTCCATAAGTTTACACTGAGTTATCCGGCACAAGTGATAGCGCTCCATGATGGACAGATTTTGATTTCTAAAAACGGTCGGGTATTCGTGGTGTCACTAGCAAAATCTGGGTATTCGCCGATTATGGTTTGGAACGGGGAACTAGCCGGCAAAATTATGATACTGAATCTTTATAATCCAGACAAGTTCCTGGAGGCCACAGTGGCGGCGCTATTTTTTAGATAGTTTTTGCTCAATATCAACGGCGTCGCGCGAGATATTGTGGCGACGTTGCGAGAGGAAGAACCAAAGAAAAAGGGATGCTAAGACACCAATAATCGTAATAGTAATTTTGGCTGATAGTGACCAGCCAGAAGCATACAAAGTCCAGACAGCTACAGTAAAAAGGCAAAGTAAGTAGAAATTGCGGCGAGCGAGGATAAGTTTTTTGGCTTTTTTGAAATCTTTTTTGATAAGAGAATTTTTGGTACAGTCGTCGGGATGCCCAAAAAGTTTGCCATAGACTATGAACTCTATGATAAGCCCGATAACGGTGTAGGTTAAGAAAATAATCGCACCGGCGACGACGTCGATACGAAAAGCGAAAAATATAATCATGGCAAACGCCAAAAGCGCATCGGCAAGCATGTCATATTTGGCAGCGTATTTGCGATACCAGGGGGCTTTGCCCTTGGGGAACGGCCATTTGGTAGCACAGGTGCCATCAAAAGCATCGGTGAGCTCGGCGAGCAAGAAAATAATTAGGGCGACGCCGATTTCTACCCTGGTACAAGATAGATATAGTATGATTATTGCTAAAATGATGCGAGTAAAAGTAAGGATGTCGGCCAAATACCTCATGATTTGATATACCTTTCTAATTTATTAATGATATTGGATACTCTGACTTCGTCGCGGTGATCTAGCATGGCTCTACTCATCTTCTCAATTTTTTCGTGGTGAGTTAGAAGATCATTTAGAGCGGCGGCGATAGAGTCGGGGTCGGGACCTTTGGCTAAATACGAGCCGGATTTTGGCACGACTTCTTGCATATCCGGATCTACGAAAAGTACTGGCGTGCCAGCAGATTCGGCTTCAATCATGGTCATAGGGTAGTTGTCAAAATTATACGAAGCGAGCACATCTAGGTGGCTTTCGGTTATCTTGGGATAGACAACATTAAAACCTTTAGCGCCATGGAAATAAACGTTTAAACGGCGTTTTTTGACAAAGTCCTTCGCCTTCCTTAAGTCGTTGCCATCGCCATAAACATCTAGGCGATATTTGCCGTTTATTTTTGAGAGAGCCTCCAAAAACGGCATGATGCGTTTTTCGGCGGATACGCGAGAGTGCCAGATGATTTTCATTTCTTCGCCTGGTTTGAGAGTTCTAGGAGTGAGATTGGAAATGAAATTTTTATCCAAAATACCGTTGGGGAGAGTTTTGAAAGGTTTTTTGACGCCGTAATATAAGAGTTTTTTCTTGAAATGCTCGGAAGGAGTAAGGACGAGGTCAGCGTAGTTTGCGTGATTAACCATCAGAGTCCACATTTTGGCAGCAGCCAACGTGGTAGCAAGATAATTGTCTCGTTTGATTTTGGTATGGTGGGGAAGATACCAGGAGTGGAACCAGTTAAGAAGTATAGCTACAATAGTTTTTAACCCGTAAGGAACCAGATTTTGCTCGCCGATATCTTCACGGCCGTGCATAACTTGGATGGTTTTGATTTTAAGTTTTTTGCCAAGCCGTAGCCCTGCAATAGAGCAGCCGGCTTCGTAGTGGATGTAAAAACAATCGAAATCCTTAATCTCGGGATGCTCTTTCATGATTTGTTTCTCAACTATACCAGGACGCCTAGCAATAGGGGAGAGACCGCGGCCGATGAATCGGCAAGATTTGACGGGAAAAATATGTTCTTTTTGTAATTTTGCCGTTTCGGAGGCAGTTTTTTTATAACTACTCGAAAAAACATAGACGGTGTGGCCGCGTTTTTCTAATTCTTTTTTTTGCGCGGTGGTACTCGTGACAATGCCGCCAGTAAGATCTAGAAAACAATCTGAGAAAAACGCGATTTTCATGGTTTTATTATATCATTTTACTGGCCGGTGAGCCAATTCCAGATGCCTTCGAAGAAGGATGGTTCGTTTGAAGGGAGTTCGTCGGCGGAATCGTCAATGGTGACAGTGGATGTCTGACTTTCGGAAGAAGCACTTTCGTAACTTGGCGAGATTTGCTCGCCGGTAACGAGTAAGCGATAGCGGGAAGTACCAAGCGGAGTACAAGTAACCAACGTGATGAGCGGACGATCGGTTTGGACTACCAAGGCTTCAACATTGGTTGGCTCAATTACTTGCTTGCCGGTGACTTTATAGGTATAGCGGACCGAATTATAATTTACATAAATCAAATCACCTTCCTCTAGGCGTTCAAGGCCGGAGAAGATATATTTGTAAGGATTAGAACTATAGACATCACCCGCGGAATGTCCAGTAATGATAAAATTGCCAACTTCACCTGGATAAGCACTAGCACCAGAGATACGATAGTGTGCCACGCCATGGTTCATAGCGGACATGACATCAGAGAGAGCCACATCAAAATTAATTGGCACATCTACGTTTAATTTCGGAATAATTAGTCTAGGATCAGAAGAAACCGTCTGAGTGATTGTAGGGTCAAGAGCTCCGATTTCGGTGGCTGGGGCGTTGCCAGGAGAGACATAGGCAAAAATCGGAGCAAAAATCAAACGATTATATTGCAAAAATAGAATTAGTAGGACCACGGCAAGCCCAGCCAGGATCGGAATGTAACGGCGACGGCGGCGTGATTTTTTGGCATTGTCGGTAGCTTTTTTCCGAATTTTTCGTCGAAGGCGCTGCCTGATACCGGCGCTGCCATCCATTTCTAAACCACTGGTGGAGTTGGTTGAATTGCCGGCATTTTGATCTAAAGATAGGGAAGGATGCTGTTCGTTTCTGGTACCAATGCTACTTAGTACAGAAGTAATTTCGTCTTCTTCGGCTTTTTCACGGGCATCTTTCAGACGTTCTTTCGCAATATAATTTCTAGCTGCATTAGAATAGTATTCGCTGTAGTATTTTTGATAATAATCTTGCCAAGCAGAATGGTAAGTTTTCCAAGAATCGGAATTCGCATTTGGGGATACAGGGGCGTCTTTGAGATGAGAAGTCGCAGTAGCTGGATCGTAAATCGTGCCGCTACCACTATAAATCGCCTGGCGAGGAGCAGAGGTCTGTGCGGATGCTCCTGACACATTATTTTTGAGCGGACCATTCTCGGCACTATTAGCATAAGCCGCGAGGACCTTTTGTCTCGCGATTTCCACAGCGGCCCGCCTCTCGGCATCATTTCCCGCACTTCTACTAAAGCCATTGGAAAACTGCCCACCAGTATCTGAATCCATAGAATAATTATAGCATAATTTGATAAAATGTGTTAAAATTATAAGAGTACATTTGATATGGGCGGCTGGCGGAACTGGTAGACGCGCTAGACTCAAAATCTGGTTCCAGCAATGGAGTGAGGGTTCAAGTCCCTCGCCGCCCACCAAATTTGAATTAGAAGCCACTGATGTGGCATTTTTCCTATCGCTATTTTTCGTAGAGGTAGTCGCGGATGAGGGAGCCGTCGCGGAAGTAGTAGAGATATTTGTCGGAAGTAATGGTAACAGGGAGGCGAGAGGAAACGTTGGTAGCAAGAGTACGGGGATTGAGACCGTTAAAATCATAGACATTTAAGTTGCCATCTTTGACTGCATAGACCATACTACCGTCTAGCCAACCAAAAACATCAGTACCGGTGGTCCAGTCGTCTAGCTTCATGGCTTCCATATCGAGCACGGCGAGTCGCCCGCCAGTAGATAAGGCGATAAAGTCACCCTCGTGACCAACTTTGATTTTTGTAGGGGTAAAGGAAAGGGGGAAGACGGATTTTTCGACAAAATCGTTTTTGAGATAGAGGGAGAAAGTGTCGTTTTCGACAATGCCGATATATTTATCGTCATAAAATCTCGTAATAACTACTTGGGCTGGACTACTGGCAGGTTTTAACTTGGTAATTTCGGTGTTGCCAAGATCGATGATACCAATGTAATATGGGCTAGTATCGACTTCGATATCCATGGCAGAAAAAACTACTTCTTTTTCGTAATGATCGTACGAATTGACCCCCGAAACCAGAATAGCAGAAATCTGTTTGCTAGGAACATCGATGCGACGAAGACTATTATCGGCAATGCATAGCAAATTACTAGCAGAGTTGTCGTAGATCTCTACATTCTTGAGGTTGAGATTAAATTCTTTGGTGAGATTAAGGCTTGTGGCAGGGTTTTTGATATTCAAAACTAGCCAATTGGTGACATCATCGAGAACGATTTCGAGTAAAATATGCTCATTGTCCTTGGCCCATTCGGCGCTTTTGATAGTACCATTAAATAGCCCCGTACTACTATCAGTAGAATGGCTAGAAAATGGCAAAATCTCAGATAGCTCCAGGGACGCAGGTTTGCTAGAGTCGCTATCAAGATTAAAAAGTTGCCACTTGGTAGTATTGTTGGCTAGGAGCATAGTATTACGATCAGGGCTTACCGTAGCAAAATTTGCGAAAGATTCAAAGGCGCTCTCATGAGTGCGATTTTTTAAGAATAAACGGGGGTAATGGAGGCGATACAGCAGACCTTCATTGATATTAACAGTACGCGACCAAGAATCGTAGCCGTCTTTGGTAAGAGTAATCGTATGCTCGCCGGCACTCAATGTTTTTGAAGTATTGGTACGCTGAAGCCAAGAGGTAGAACTACCGTCAATCGAGATATCAGCGCCGGTAGGAATCGAGTAAATCTGGGCCATACCTTGACGTTCAATCGTAAAATCCGAACCAAGCCAATAGCCAGACACCACAAAAGCTAACACCGAGACCGTAAGTATCACGGTGATAACCATAATGATTTCCGAAATAATCACTCGGCGACTTTGGCGACGCGCGCGTTTCTCCAAGTCCATAGTTATATTATACCATGTTTTATTTTTTTTGATTTCGCTCTTGTTTTTTTATGACAAACCTAGTATCATTGATAGTAAGCATAAGTGAGGTATGGATGTCAGAAACTGATAAAAAATCGAAGCGACGCAAAGAACGCGGACTAAATATCCGTGTGGTGCAGGAACAAAAGGACAAAAAGTCTAGTGATGTGCGCGTAAATACTCCGATTAAAAAGAGTAGTCCTCGAAAAAAAACCGCCAAAAGGGCTTCGGAAAAGAGTTCGAAAAGTAGCGTAGAAAAGATCATTGAGAAGACCGATGTAAAAAAGAACTCAAAAAGTAATGCAAATAAAAACATTGAAAAAACCACAAAGAAGGTCGCTAAAGAGGAAAATATATATACGGATTTGAGTTGGAAAGAAGAAAAACCCGTAAAGAAACCGCTAATAACTAGAAAAGAAACCCCGAGGGAGAACTTTGAGACCCTGAAACTACATACCGACAAGAATAGAGCTGAGTCAAAGATTATTTTGCGTGATGTGGCGAGAGAGTACCCTGCAAAGGTCGCTCCGTTTGCTATAAAAGCCCCTTCAGCTCCACAACCAAGTCGTGCCACAAGAGCACAACAACCGAGCGAGCCGGTCGTGATACAGCCCCAAAAAATCTCAGCTAAAGAACTAAAAGAACGCGAAATACAAAAAGCAGTTAGCGTCGCTACCAAACTTCCCCAAACATCAAAAAAGCAAACTCGTAGATCTCGGATGTCACGAAACTTTGGAGCTACCAAAGTGATATTAGCGATAGGGTGCCTTTCTTTGGCGGTTTTTGCATTAGTGTTATTAGTTACTAATGGTTCAGGGACTTTGACTAGTCCACTTGGAGCATCAGGTATCGAGACAAACTCTCCATCGCACGTGCCGCGTGGATATAGTTTGGTGGATGTGACTTCTGCCAGTGGTCAAGTGATTATGAAATTCAAATCCGATGAAGGCGGCTATACCATCACAAAAGAGCAAACCGATTGGAATTCTGCTGGCCTATTAGCTAACTTCGTAAAACCGACTTATGGCGATGATTATTCTATGATAGAGGAACAAGGTTTGACATTGTACATGGGGGATAAGTGGGGAGCTTGGGTGAATGGCGGGGTATTTTATAGCCTCACAGTTGATTCGGGCAATCTCACCAAGAAACAAATCAAAGCAATTGCGACGTCGTCGTAGTATGGTATAATTGTTAATCATGAGTGTAGTTACAAGATTTGCCCCTAGCCCGACGGGGTATATACATATTGGAAATGTGCGGAGTGCGATTTATCCATACCTAATTGCCAAGCAAAATAGCGGCAAGTTTATTCTGAGAATCGAAGATACAGATAGAGAACGATATGTAGAGGGTGCGACAGATTTGATTGAAGACACCCTGAAGTGGCTGGGGCTGGAATGGGACGAAGGGCCGATTGTGGGGGGTAAAAATGGGCCGTATTTTCAGAGTGAAAGGTTGGACATTTACCACGAATGGGTAAAGAAGCTAATTGCAACCGGGCGAGCCTACGCCGATCCAACACCGCCAGAAAAGCTAGACGAATATCGTAAGCAGTGCGCAGCAGAAAAAAGAGCCTTTTTATACCGAGATTTTCGGCCGGAGAAGCTTGATTTTGAGTTTAGAGAAGGAGTGCCGATTAGGTTTTTATCTGATCCGAAGCCTCGAGAATGGACTGACGCAGTAATGGGCAAAATGACCGCTGGGCCTGAAGTACAAGATGATATCGTTTTAATCAAAAAAGACGGGTTCCCAACCTATAATTTTGCGCATATCGTGGATGATGCTTTGATGGGGGTTACTCATGTAATGCGGGGAGTGGAGTACCTATCTTCTACACCAAATTATTTAGCTCTTTATGAGGCTTTTGACCTCGACGTGCCAGTGCTGGTGTCTTTGCCGCATATTCTCGCACCGACAGGGAACAAGAAGCTCGGTAAACGTGACGGGGCGAAATCTGTCACCGAATACCGCGAAGACGGTGTACTAGCCGAAGCGATGCTGAACTACCTAGCGTGCCTAGGGTGGAATGATGGAACGGAACAGGAGATTTACACCAAAGAGGAATTAATTTCTAAATTTTCACTAGATAAAATCCAGAGTTCGGGGGCGCGCTATGACGAAGTGAAACTCCTTTGGATGAACGGACAGTGGATTCGGAGGATTTTTGACACTCAAGGGGCCGAAGCTCTATATGATAGGACCGTAGGGTTTTGGCCGGAAGCTGCAGAAAATTATTCTGAAGAATACCGCCTGAGAGTGCTTTCAATTATCTATGACCGATTAAAGACACTTTCAGATTTAAGAGAGATGACGGAATATTTCTTCAGAGATCCGGAGATAGATACGGACATGATCAAAAATAACAAGTTTCTCAAGAAACTATCCGAAGCTGAGATAGAGGATTTGTATAAAAAAGTGATTGAAAAGCTATCTAATCTCGATAAGTGGGATACAAATAGCCTGCAAGATACTCTGAACGAATTACTTACAGAAACTGGCAAGAAACCGGCAGAACTGTTCTCGATGATTAGAATAGCAGTAAGTTTTGCCCCCTTTAGCCCAGCTTTGAATTTGACACTAGAAGTCTTAGGAAAAGACGTAAGCCTAGCTAGGCTTAATGCCGTAGCTAGAGCTATTTAAACCACTCTAAGGCAGGATATATCGGCTTGATACTCAAGCTTAGCAATTTATTGCTTCGATTAGACCGATACGGGCCGATGTATCTACAAAAAATACCCTCCGCTTGGGAGGGTATTTTGGTTATCCTTGTCTAGGATTAATCGTCGTCATCTTTGCGACGCTTCGCGACTACTAGGAAGATGGCGCCTGATACAGCGGCTACACCTGCGGCGGAAGCTAGAGCGATACCGAGAGTAGAGATGCTTTCGCTTGAGGTGGTGGTAGGAGTCGTGCTGGTAACACCAGCGGCTTTGACATAGGAGCTTCTGGTGTCGCCTTTGCTGACCTGGGTAGTGGTATTTTCGGTGCTACCGCTGACGGAGCTAGAACCGCTACCAGTGGTGGCGCGACGGGTGTAGGTAGTCTGACCAGTGGCAGGATTGCCAGTGTTATTGGTATAAACTGGAGTATCGTTTGGTTGAGATGGTTCAGATGGATTGGTCGGGTTGGAAGGATTGGTCGATGGGTCGATTGTACCTGTTACTGCTGCGAAGTAAACGGTCTGAGCGTAGGTACCGGATTTTTTGGCGGTACTGGATTTGGCGCCGAAGTAAACATCTTTAGTACCTTGGCTACCAAGAGTAGAAGTAAATACTTCGATTGGATCTGAACTGGTGGTCATTGGCAAATAGCTAGCGTTGGTGCCGGCAACGGTGTCTGTAAGTGAATAACCCCAAGCATTGGCTGGGAAGGTATTAGTGGTATAATCGGTGTTATCTAGGGTCGGAATGTAGGTAGTAGCATCACCTGCACTGTAGGTCTCAGTGTTATTCAAGGTAGTGTCGGCCGCATACATAGACACAGTAACACCGTTATTATTATTAGTAAGGGCGGATACAGTTACTTTGTTTCTAAGAAAATCACTCGCATTACCACTAGCCCATGAGGTAGGCGTGGAAATCGACACGGTGAGTGCTTCGGTGACATTGACATTAAAATCAACGTTCGTGTCCGCATTTACGAAGGAGCCATTTTGTAACATTATGATAGCTCCAACAACTAATAATGTAATAATAAATATTATGTTTATTTTATGTATTGACCTGACCATGAGCTTATTATAACACAAGCTTTTAAAAATGTGCTAAAATTATTATAAGAATTTTTAAAGTTGGAGTTAGAAAATGAAAGCCACCAAACCAAAATCCACAAATCCGCCCCTTAAAAAATCAAAAAAATCCACCAAAGAGCCTGTGGAAAACCCACGTAAAAAACGCTCACTCATGCTTATAAACTTCGGAGTTCTCGGAATAATTGGTGGGGCTGCGGCGATGGCAGCTGGTTTTCTTACCCCTGGGATTAGCAGTTTTAATGCGGTTTTTCCAGAAGTGCCATCAAAAGTCACTGAAGACAGTAATATATATAGTAATTTAACTGGACTTGCAGTAAAAAGTGCGGAAGATTTGACGGCGCCCGCATTCTGCATACAGACGCCTAATGGGATGGATGGAGCGCGCCCACAAGCAGGACTAAATGAGGCTGGTGTGGTATTTGAAGCGATTGCGGAGTCGGGAATTACACGGTTTGCAGCAATTTATCAAAACCCGTCTTCGGCGATTATTGGGCCGATTAGATCGCTTCGCCTCTATTATCTGGAGTGGGATACGCCGTTTGACTGCACAATCGTGCATGCTGGTGGAGCACCAGACGCTCTTAAGGCGGTGTCTCAGGGATACAAAGATTTGACCGAGAATTACACTTATATGTATAGAGGGACTTATGGGGCAAGACGCTGGAATAATCTTTTTACGACTTCTACTTATCTTCTCAAAATGAATGCTGATAGAGGCTATGGGGGGTCTGAGATTAAAGGTTTTGCCAGGATGACGCCCGAGCAGGCTGTCAAATCTCGGGTGAATGAAACAGTAACAGAAAAATTGGTAATTTACGAGGCCTCCTCTGGCAAAACCTCTGAGCTAAACGCCAAGGTATCTGCGATTGGAGTAAATTTTGGCGGAATAGCAAATTTTAACGTAGTATATAACTACGATCCAGCTTCTAATACTTATCTTAGAAGCTATGCCAGCGGAGCATCGCATGATATCTATGACTGTCCGGCCGGTGATTTGGGAGAGAAAAATCCTGAGGACAATTGTACACTAAAGCAGCTAACGCCGGCAGTAGTAGCAGTAATAATGGTACCAGAAAAGCGCGCTTCGGATAATTACCATGAAGATATTACCACCGTAGGCTCTGGGGAGGCGTACGTATTCCAAAATGGGATCGCCGTGAAGGGTACCTGGGAGAAGTCGTCGGTGGCTGAGCAAATCCGGTTTTATGACGAAAGTGGAGCAGAGGTGGCTTTGGCACCGGGGCAGACCTTTGTAGAGGCGGTGCCGAATTATGGTTCGGTTGAATATTAGATAACTGCAAGCCTCTATAAGCTAATTTAACATTGCAATCGCGATATTGAGGTAAGCCGCAAAGGTGCACCATAGAAGATATGGTAGTAGTAGCCACATTACGATTAGCCATCCGAAAGCAAAGTATTTTAGGTCGGCATTAAAGAACAGCAACTATTAAACGATTCTTGTACGTTAATAGTAAAGAGAGTGATAATTGAGCCTCCGATTAGAGGTAGGGAGATCATTATCGTTGCAATAAAAAACTTGCGTACCGGATGCTCTACTTTTTTGCCATT
This sequence comes from uncultured Candidatus Saccharibacteria bacterium, assembly GCA_964406725.1. GTDB lineage: Bacteria > Patescibacteriota > Saccharimonadia > Saccharimonadales > Saccharimonadaceae > Nanosyncoccus. The sequence continues at coordinate 23,902 of CAYOSV010000009.1, forward strand.
AACTGTTACTTCCATTTGCATCGTGGAACGTTGCTTGCTAGATTTAGCGTTTTTGTTTTTGATAGTCTTGGTACTTTTGGCGGTTTTGATGCCCACTGTTTTCTCCTTAAGGTCATCTTGGTACTATTATAACATATTGACGTGCTATAATGAATTGCATGAGCAAGAATTCATCTCTGCCTCGTCGATATCAGGGACTTTCCGTTCCAACTTGCGGTCTT
>CAYOSV010000010.1:0-22939 GCA_964406725.1 uncultured Candidatus Saccharibacteria bacterium
CATCGGAAGCGCTCTTGTTCGTTATCGTTCCAGCACTGGCGATGGCGTAGTTATATTGTTAGCTCCGTTAGTCTATAGCTTCTACAGCTATTGGAGGATGGAAAAAATATAAGAGCCAGCTCTTAATTTTTCACTAGCTAGAAACAAAAATACGATGCTGACGCATCGTACTGTTGTGTTGCTTTCGCTCACGTAGACAAGCAAAGCTTGTCTTCCGCGGGGCGTCGTCTCTCAAATAAAAATGCGAGCATTTTTATTTGCTCGTCTCCTACCGCGGTGGAGCCGACTGTCAGGCTTGAACTGACGACCTACGGTTTACAAAACCGTTGCTCTACCAGCTGAGCTAAGTCGGCATCTTCTATGGAAAATTATAGCACACTTTGAGATTTTTGGGAAATTTTGTTATAATAGGCTTATGGATATATTTTTGGATGTGCTTCTTGTAATAATAGTTATACTTTTAATTGTGATTCTTCTAGTAACTTTGAAAAGACGGCCGGAGCGGGCGAGTGCAGACTACAAGAGAATGGAGGAACGGCTAATCCGGATGGAGGGAGAAATCAATAAACTTAATCCGGAGATTGACCGGAATTTTCGCGAAAACAGAAAGGAGATTGCGGAAAATTTGGAGCGTCTGCAAAATGGCAACGAGAAAAAACTTGAAGAAATGCGCGAGACGGTGGACGAAAAGTTAAAAGCGTCAGTAGAAAAACGGTTCAACGAGAGTTTTCGTTCGATTTCTACACAGCTCACTCAAGTTTATCAAGGTCTTGGCGAAATGAAGTCGATGGCAAATGAAGTGGGTGATTTGAAAAAAGTAATGGAAGGCGTCAAGACGCGCGGAATCTATGGCGAAGTACAACTCGGTGCGATTATCGAGGATACTTTATCCAAAAATCAGTATGAGGAAAATATCATCACCAAACATGGATCAAATGATAGGGTGGAGTTTGCGGTAAAGATGCCAGGGAAAGAGACGGATGTGTTTCTCCCGATTGATTCCAAATTTCCGGTGGAAAATTACTCGCGGCTGGTGTCGGCTTATGATAATGGCAACAAAACAGAGATAGCGGAATATCAAAAGGCGCTAGCAAATGACGTAAAAGAGCAGGCTAAAAAGATTTCTACTAAGTACTTGGACCCACCAAAAACCACGGATTTTGGGATGATGTTTGTACCTACAGAGTCTCTTTATGCGGAGATTATTAGAATTCCAGGGCTTTCGGATGAGATTAGACAAAAGTATAATATTGCGATTGCTTCGCCTTCTACGCTGCCGGTGATGCTGTCGGGGCTTCTGATGGGTTTCCGGACGGTGGCAATTGAGAAGCGTTCGGCGGAGGTTTGGCAAATACTTGGTGCGGTCAAGGCACAGTTTGGTAAATTTGGTGATTTACTCGATGGGGTGCAAAAGAAGCTGCAAGAATCTGCCAATAAAATCGAATCGGCCAAAACCACTTCGCGTCAAATTGAACGAAAGTTAAAAACCGTAGAAGAATTGCCGGAAGCAGATTCGGTTAAGTTGATTGGTGAGATTTAGGACATACTAGAAAGTACGGATTTTATCAAAGGGGAAAAGCCTTAAGACTACTGGGCCGATGATGCGGCAGTAGGGAATGGTGCCAAGACCATTGCGGGAATCCCAAGAGTTAGAACCCTCGCGATTGTCGCCAGAGACGAATAATTCGCCGTCTGGTACTAAAGTATCGACTTCTCCGGCGGTGTAGCTTTTGGGACCTTCATTTTCGGAGACTCGCCAGCCATCATCATAGACAAAGCCGTCGGGATGTTCACTATTGTAGATAGTCATGACACCGTCTTTAACGATTACGCGCTCACCAGGAAAGGCAATGACGCGTTTGATGATATATTGGTCGGTGATATTGTCTGGTGCGGTACAGGTCATGGGGTTTTCGATGCCTTTACTTTTGTATTCTTTGACTTTTTTGCTATCTTCGTTCATAAAGACGATGATTTGCCCACGCTCGGGTACGTATTCTTGCCCCATGAAATGAGCCCAGGAGACAGCGGCGCGATTGACTACTACGCGATCGTCGTTTTGGAGGGTGTTTTCCATGCTGGAGCCCACTACGTTGTACGACCGGTAAATATAAGTATTTAGAAAAATCGTACAAAGAACAATCGCAATCACAAAACTCGCAAGACTAAGGACGTCTTTTACTACTGGGTGTTGCTGAAAAAATGTTGGTTTCATAATATCCAATTATACACTATTTTTAAGTTTATTTTAACTTTTCTGTTATAATATAGGGGTATGGCAGATTATGTTTTAGCAAGAAAATCGAGGAACATTGCATCAAGTGCGGTGCATGTGCTTCTTAATATTTTGCTCGGGATGGGGGCAGTACTAGTCACGGTGTTTAGCGCAAATCCGGCGCTGGGGATTATACTGGTGGTAATGTCAAAGTGGCGGGTGTTTGCAGTAAGAAGTAGATATATCTGGATTAATGTTAAATCGAATTTGGTGGATTTAATCGTAGGCCTGTCTGTGGTGTTACTTTCTTACTATGCGGGAAGTTCTTTGATGCCGGTACATATCGTTTTGATGGTGGTCTATGTGATATGGCTGACAGTAATCAAGCCAATGTCGTCCGAAAATGCCAATTTGGCGCAGTCTCTTATTGCGGTATTTTTGGGGATTTCGGCTTCTACGATTATGACGGCGAATTTAAACTCAATTGCGGCGGTGCTTCTTGCGTTTTTGATCGGCTATGCAGTTAGTCGGCACGTATTAGTACAGACTGAGAGCGAGAATTTTACCTTGACTACAATGGCGTGTGGATTGGTGTTTGCAGAAATTGCCTGGCTGTGCCATTCTTGGGAGATAATTTATAGTTTTGGCGATACGGGGATCAAAATTCCGCAGGCGGCGATTATTTTGACGATTTTTGCTTTTGTTTATAATTACGCTAGACAAGCAATGATTAGATACCGAGAAGATTTTAGGTTCAAAAATATCGTGGGGCCAGTGGTGTTTGGGACGCTCCTAATTGGCATAATTGTGATTTTCTTTAGCGAACCGGCGTTTAATATATTTTAACAACAGAAAGGAGTGGTATGACGAAAGAGGAAAAAGTAGAAGCAAAAAAAACAGAGGTAGCGGAAAAGAAAACGGCGCCTGAATCTAAGTGTAAAAAGTGCGACTGTGGTAAGACTAGTGGCGGAGGAACTCGGGCGGCTGTGATTATTGCCTCTCTTGCATTAGTGGCGGCGGGGACCTCGGCGGTGTTTTCGATTTTGGCTTATCAAAAGACCGCTCAACCTGCTGCTTATCTTAATTCTGGAATAGATGGAAATACGGTGAACTTTGTAGAGGGGTCAGTGGCAGATGTGGTAGACAAAGTGTCACAGAGTGTGGTGTCGATTGTGACTTCGGTGAAGACGACAAGCTATTTTGGGCAGAGTTATAGCTCGCAGGCGGCGGGGACGGGGATTATTGTAACTTCTGATGGTTATATTTTGACCAATAAACACGTGATAGATTCGGCCACTTCGATATCGGTAGTTTTGGATGATGGTACAACCTATAAAGACGTAAAAGTGGCGGCGGTAGACCCACTTAATGATATTGCTTTTCTTAAAATTAGTGATGCGTCGGGTTTGACACCGGCGACTCTCGGAGATTCTAAAACAATTCAAGCTGGACAGCAAGTAGTGGCGATTGGTAATGCGCTTGGTGTGTATCAAAATACCGTGACTTCTGGGGTGATTTCGGGGACTGGGAGGACGCTTACCGCTTCGGATTCTACAGGGTCGATGAGTGAAAAATTGACCGATATGATACAAACGGATGCGGCGATTAATTCTGGTAATTCGGGTGGGCCGTTGATTAATGCGGCTGGACAGGTGATTGGTATCAATACCGCTAACTCCTATTCGGCAGAGAATATGGGATTTGCGATTCCGATTGGAGCGGTGAAAGGTATGCTAGCGCAGTTAATTGAGAGTGGCTCAGCTAAAAGAGCATATCTTGGGGTTTATACCACTCAGATTACACCAGATTCGGCCAAGACTTATAATTTGCCAGTGACAGCGGGAGAATACCTCTATGCTTCAGGTGGAAATTATACCTCGGTCGTGAAAGGTTCGCCAGCGGAAAAAGCAGGACTCAAAGATAAAGATATTATTACGGCGGTAAATGGGGTGAAAATTGGTTCGGCTGGGTCTCTTTCTACCTTGATTGGAGAATATAAGCCGGGAGATACAGTAAAATTAACCGTGATCAGAGAAGGTAATGAAACAACTGTAGATGTGACCTTAGATGGCTATAAGGAAAGTTAAGATAAACCCTTGTTGACTTATTAAACCATATTTATCTTTTGCGTAATTTACGATTTCTTTATGTTGGCTGGGGTCGGCTTCTAGGATAAGGTATTTAGAAGTGGCGGTGTCGATTAATTCTTTGATTAATGCGAGGCCGCCATCTGGGGCGTAGAGGGCTAAGTCTGGATCTTCTTTTAGGGACTCTTGGTCTAGCCAATCCCAATTTCTGTCGACATAGGGGAGGTTTGCGACGATAATGTCAGGGGTGAAATTGACTTTTTCGAGTAAATGTGATATAATGAAGATAATAGCGGTGTTGTGGCTTGCCGCGTTTTTTTGTGCAATTTTTAGGGCTTTTTCTGAGATGTCAGAGGCATAAATATCGGCCTCGGGAAGCTCTTTTTTTAATGTGATTGCAATGCAGCCGGAGCCGGTGCCAATGTCTAGTATTTTGAGGCCTTTGGGATTTAATTTGGCTGGTTCTGGTTTGACACCGGGGAGAATAGGCTTGCCGCAGATTCTTAAGACCTCGTCTACAATCTGCTCGGTTTCTGGCCGAGGGTTTAAGACATCTTTATTGATAGTGAAATCACGACCGTAAAAATTAACTTTCTTTGAGTCCACGTTCATGTTTAATTAATTCGGTGATTATGTCGTCAATGTCGCCATCCATCGCAGCATTGATGTTGCTTCTATTATAGTGGATGCGGTGGTCGGTAATGCGGTCTTGAGGGAAGTTGTAGGTGCGGATTTTTTCGGAACGGTCGCCGGTACCAATAAGGGATTTACGTGCCTCGGAAGCGTTTTTTAGCTCTTCTTCTTTTTTCTTTTCGAGAAGCCGAGAACGGAGAATATTCATGGCTTTGATACGATTTTGCTGCTGGCTTCTTTCATCCTGCATAGCAACGACAATACCGGTGGGAAGGTGAGTGATACGAACGGCGGAGTCGGTAGTATTGACGCCCTGACCGCCATGGCCGCCGGAGCGATAAATATCTATTCGTAAATCTTCTTGCTTAATCTCGAGATCTTCTTCGGAGGCTTCTGGAAGTATTGCTACGGTAGCGGTGGAGGTGTGAATACGGCCTTGAGATTCTGTGACGGGAACTCTCTGAACTCGGTGAACGCCGCCTTCAAATTTGAGCTGGCCGTAGGCATTATCTCCGCTGACTTTGAAGATCACTTCTTTCATACCGCCGGTGTCGTTTTCGTTTTTGGAGATTAGTTCGGTTTTTAGGCCATGTTTTTCGGCGTAATGCTGGTACATTCGGAATAATTCGCCGGCAAAGAGGCTAGCCTCATCACCGCCAGCGCCAGCACGGATTTCAATAATGGCGGGTTTGTCGTCGGTGGGATCTCTTGGAATTAAAAGTTCTTCTAGTTTGGCACTAGATTCCTCGATTTCTTTTTCTAGGGTCTCGATGTCGCTTTTTGCGATTTCGCCTAGTTCTGGGTCGTTTACGAGGCTTTTGGCTTCTTCTAAGTTTTTATTATAAGTTTTGATTTTTTCGTCTAATTCGATGATTTCTCTTAGAGTATTGGCGCGTTTGGCTCTCGCGGCAAAATCGGGATGTGCGTAAGCGTCGGGAGTGGCAAGGAAGGTTTCGATTTCATCTAGTTCAACTTTTATTTTTGATAAATCCATGATATAATTATAACATATTTCGATGGATCTTTAGCTCAGTTGGCTAGAGCGCAGCATTCACATTGCTGAGGTCAGAGGTTCGAGCCCTCTAAGATCCACCAAACGATAATTGACGGTTTGTGATATAATTTAATCAAAGATGAAGTAAGGAGAAAATATGCCTGCAGTAATTGTTGGTGGGGTATTAGAAAAAGATAATAAGTATCTTCTTGTTCAAGAAGCTAAAGAAAAATGCCGCGGTAAATGGAACTTGCCTGCTGGGCATTTAGAACCTAATGAAACTATATTTGAAGCCGCTAAGCGAGAAATCAAAGAAGAGAGCGGACTAGATGCAGAGCTGTCTGGAGTTTGCCAGATTGGTAATAGAAAACTGGAGAACGATTTATTCATATCGGTAATTTTTTCCACAAAGGTTATAAATGATAACATACATTTTGATCCAGATGAAATTCTGGACGTTAGGTGGTTTACTTATGAAGAGATATTATCGATGAAAGAATCGCTCCGGAATGAGCACTTAATTTTAGGATCTATAAGCAATGTACGCGAAAATTTAGTAGCACCAATTAGCTTAGTAAAAATGTACGATTAGACGTCATTGCACTATAGTTTTTCCTACATATCCTCTCTGTAAACTGTTAAAGCCTGGTTAATTAAGCTCCACCATTTTTTGTGCTATAATGTAGGCAAGGAGATTTTTATGAAAAATGTAAAACCAATCATCTGGGGGATAGCGATTATTGCGCTGGGGGTAATATTCGGCGGTAATGCCATTGGACTTTTTAATATTGATATATTCTTTAAGGGATGGTGGACGTTATTTATCATTATACCGAGTGTGATTAGCCTAATCACCGAGAAAGACAAATTGGTCAGTCTGGCCTTTATTGCGGCTGGGGTACTACTGCTGCTCGCAGCGCAGGAAGTATTTGGCTATGATGTAGCGTGGAAAGCAATTCTCGCCGTGGTGCTAATTCTATTTGGGCTATCTATCTTAATCAAAACAGTTTTTCACAATGACAACGACGAGGAAGTCAAGAAAAAGGTCAAAGAAAAAGAAGATGACAAGACCATGGATGCTCAAATGGCGGTGTTTTCGGGGAGCGATCGGACTTACAAGGGCGAGAAATTTACCGGCTCCAATCTGATGGCGGTATTTGGTGGGGTAGATACGGACCTTCGGAATGCGGATTTTGACAAAGACGTGGTGATTAAGGCTTTTGCACTCTTTGGCGGAATTGAAATCATCGTACCGGATGATGTAGAAATCAAGACCAAATCGGCGTTTTTCTTTGGCGGGATTTCGGACGAGAGGAAAGAATTCACCAAGGCCAAACATACGATTTATCTGGATGCGGCCGGGGGTTTTGGGGGAATTAGCATTACTGATAAAAGCAAGAAGAAACACTAGGATTTGACAACAACTTAATAGCGGGGGGCGATTTCTACCTGATAGACTACTTGTAGCGTGTCGGTCTCAGCGGATGAGGCCATAAATTCTGACCAGAGTAGGATTGATGAATCGAAATCAAATACTTCTGCTGGTTCCTTTTGACCGTTTTTCGCTGGGTCATATAATTCACCGGCGTTAAGTCCTTTCCATGCAGCACTACCATAAGTTCTACCGAGAACTATATTATCCGTAATTACCATGCCAAAAATCTTGAGCTGTTTGCCTCTTTTGGGGTCGCTATCATTATTGCTGGCATCTGAACAGGTATTGACTGTTCCACCTTCTTTTGTAATGATAATTGCATCGAGTTTTTCTACACTACACTTGATATCGACGTTATTGGCATAAATAATCATCTTGGGAATGTCCTTTGCGGTGTTGTTAGTTGTAAAGTCATTATTATAGTGACCGTCGTAAGTAATATCATCACCGATGGTTAATTTGCCGTCTACTTCTATAATTTCTGTGGTGCTTTTTGGGATAGTCATAGCAGAAATTGTGGTGTCGGTGGAATAATTGGTGTAATTGATGGTAGCTCCGGTGGGGCTAGACGGGCTACTATCACCGGGATTTTCAATCCAATAGCTGATTAATTTTCTACGGTCATCGTTATTTAAGTTTAACGTGATGCCAGAGCCGCTCACCCTACATCCGCTACCGTCATAATTTGCGAGAGTGAGTGGCGATTGGTCATTACAAAAATCACCGGTACTACCAGAATAAGCCATTTTTGAATAGGTATTGAGTCCAGTAGCGGCGCCAGAGGCGAGGTCGGTAGTGACTCCACTATGACCAAGCCCGTCGTTTCCAAGTATCAAACCTTCTTCCACCCATGAGCCATAAATAGTAGATCCGCTACCAGTTTTGTCAAAATCGTGGCTAATATTGTCTTTGTAAGCATTGTAAACATTGCGTTTTGCGGCGGTTTTGGCGTTAATCTCGGAGTTGGAATACATGTCACTGCCCCACACTTGGAAACTAGGGCGTTTGGCGATGATGGCACAGGCTGGTTCGGAATAGGCTAGTCTACCGTTGCCGGCATCTGTCATATCCTCGTCTCCGTTTGACGCTTCCTTAGTAACCGATGAGACAAAACACATATAATCTCCGGCACTAGCGTCAAATACATTGTAATTATTACCTTTGAAGAACCTGTCTTCGTCGCCTTCTAACTTGCCGTTCTGGTTGAGAACCTTAGAATCGTCGTCTAGCTCTATACATTGTTTGTTGGTAGTCCTGATGGCGTGACAGCCGTTCGCATCGGTAGTTTCAAAACTGCTTTTGTCACCGTTTGAATTGGGGGTGATATAGGCATACAAGCGAATCTCACTTTCATCTTTGGTTTTGGTGGCATAAGCGGCTAGAGTGTTGTTATTCCATCTAGGGATAATCATGGTCCAGGCTTCTTTGATTTTGGTGCTTTCGCCAGCATAGACAACGTCATCGTAAATGTTTACACCAGTACGCTTTTGGTAGTTGTAGGGGATTTTGACGGAGGCATGGTCAGGTGGGTTATCCCATTCAACGGTGGCGTTTTTGAGTTCGCTAGAGTATGTATTGGTGCAGCACCCGCCGGCACAATCATTGCTATCACTAGAGGGACTACATTCGTCACCATCGTCGTCATGATATTTGCCGTCTTGATCAGGGCCATGAGTACAGCAAGGGCAGCTGTATTCTACAGTAGTATTACCGTAGCCGGCGGATGAGATTTTGGCATGAACTGGCTCTCCGGTGTCGGCATATTCAATGAGTTCTTTTCCGACATCGTCTACGGTAGTGGGGCGGCCATTGTCGCTCTCCAAAACTCCGGTCTCGCCAAGACCGGCGCTTCCGCCGATGAGATTGCCGGTGGTGGCATCGCCGGAGAGGGAATAAAGGTTTTGCCAATCATGACTGATGGTAGGTTTTTTGACGGCGTTTTGTAACTTTTCGTAGCTAACGTTTCTTCTGGAGCTATCAGACGCTAGGCACACATCATCAGGCAAAGGTGATTCGTAGTTGTCCCAGTTGACATTATTAACACTGGATACTTCGGTATTGGTTGTAGTCTGGACGCCAGGATAGTAGCAAGTATGCCAAGCGATCTGGTCGGTCGGCATGGCAAAGATGGTGCCGTCATTCCAGGTGCCATATCCTACGCCACCGAATCGACTGGCGGTATTGCGAATCCGGATGTCAACAGAGGTGGTGCCTTCATTTTCATCAGAGTTGGTGTAGCTGGTGGGATTGGGCCAGTTGACGCTGTCGCAAGTACCGACGACCGGTGTAGGAGTAATTGAACTGTCGGCTTTGAGATAAATATAGGAAAAATCCACATCTCGACTGGTATTGCCACCATGTTGACGCTTCAGCATGACGACCCGGTAGTAATAAGTTTGACCGCCGATGACTACGGTAGGAGCGTGAGCGATGAATTTTGCGACATTAAGCGTAGCATCTTTACTGCCGATAGAGGAGGCGCCCCAGTTGCCGGTCCTGGTAAAATTACAGTTGCCGCCACTACAGGTAATGGAATCGCCGTCGGAATGATTCATAATCTGCATCATGGATGAAGTATTTTCGTAATAGGTACACATACCCCAGATTTTGATAGGGATGTCGCCTGAAGCACCGGTAGCGTCTATCACATTGGACGACGAATCGTTGGCTGGACCAATCCAGGAAGCACAAGCATTTTGGGCTTTAGCGGTGGCTTTTTCACAAGCGTAATTGGTGACGGAATAAATATTTGGTCTATTGCTATCTGATACACATTTTTGGTAGCCGTTAGAACTGGTGTAATATTCGTAGGCTTCAGCGGCGCTGACACTCTGGACAGAGAGAGCGATGCTAGAAATTAGCGATATAAATAAACATATGAGCCAAAATTTTGGTATGTTTAACCTTGAGTTCATTTTGCTTCCTCCATGCGGTTCTTGGCGATATTCTGATATTTGGTAGAAATATCGTAATCTTGGTAATAAACAGCGGCGTTTGACACGGCGAGGGCAGAGCTGGCGTCTTTAATAATATTATCGGCGTCGATTAGGCCGCTTATGACTTCGTCTTTCATAGATAGGCTGGTGTCGAGCGACATTAGCATCATATAATAATCAGTGGAAAGTAGTGCCTTGGCACCACCATCAGTGGTGTTTTCGATATAAACGCGGTACATGGCGATTGTCTCGTTGATATCTTCAGCATTGTCGGTGCGTTCTAGAATTTCGTTGGTGGCGGTTTCGTAAATATTCATTGATTCACTAGTATATGGATTTGGGTTATCAGAGGGTGTATCGGTTTTTTGATTTTTGAGATTGGAAAGTATAATAATTGCAATAATTAGCCCAGCGATTAAGAGAAAAGTAGCCGTCAATGCATAAAATAGAGCTTTTTTTGTTACTTTAGCACCTTCCGCATCCATAATTATATTATAGCATAAGTAGAATCGGTGACAAGATTTTGGGGTAAATTTTGGGGTAATTTTGAGACAAAAAAGCGGCCCGGCGATAAAGCTACCGGGCCAAGAGATGGGGGTGAAACGAATAAACGTCGGTGTCAATTTAATTTACAATAAAGCTTTCGCCGTTGGCGTAAGTCTGCCAGGCATTAATTAGCAGATTATATGAATCCTCTAGTTCTTCTACGCTACTACAATCTACGACCACAATCTGGTCACAGTCCATGTAAACTTCGAACCAACACTTTTTGCGCCGGCTCTTACCTTGCCCTTCGATATCGATGAATTGCCGAACGGCAATTACCCTTTCTAGGTCAATGCTAAATCCTTCTCTTATTTCGTAAATCCTGTTTGGCATTTTTCACCTCCTATAATAAAAAAGAACACCCCACTGCTTTTATTATAGCATATTCTGTTTGATTTGTCCATATTTTTTATGCTAATTCAGTGTGTGATATTGTAATTTTGACATTTTTAGCATAAAAGCCTTGAAATCGCTAGATATAGTGTGTTAGAATAGATATTAGACGCTATATGTGGGGGATAATGAGTATAGTGAAGAATAATGGTCATACTTTGAACAAACTGAAGGAGGTACAAATGTTCAAAAAAATCAAAAAGAGGGATGGGAAAATCGTCAATTTTAATCCAGAAAAGATTACAGAGGCGATTGCTAAGGCGGGAGCAGCAACTGAGGAATTTAAGATAGATAGAGCGAAGGCGCTGTCTGATAAGGTTTTGAAAAGAGCGGAGGAAACGATTACGACGCGTACGCCTAGTGTGGAACAGATACAGGATATCGTGGAAGAAGTTTTGATGGAATCGTCTTTTAAGCGGACGGCTAGAGAATATATTAGGTTTCGCCAGGAGAGATCGAGGGTGAGAGAGGCCAAGTCAGACCTCATGAATATATATAAGACGATTAGTCATGCGGATGCGAGCGAAGATTCTGATGTAAAGCGGTCGAATGCCAATGTAGATGGCAATTCTGCGATGGGTAAGATGCTACAATTTGGTGCGGAAGGGTCAAAGGTGTTTGCGAAAACTTTAATGCTTCGCCCGGACATCGCGGCGGCGCACGAGAACGGTGATATTCATATCCATGATCTTGATTTTTATGCGACGGGGACTCTCACTTGCTGCCAGAGTGATCCTTTTGTATTGTTTGAAAACGGCGGGTTTAATACAGGGCATGGGCATCTGAGGACACCAAATTCAATTGGCTCTTATGGGGCCTTAGCGGCAATTCTTCTTCAGGCTAATCAGAATGAGCAACACGGTGGGCAGTCCATTCCAAACTTTGATTATGCGATGGCGCCGGGAGTGAATAAATCCTTTAGGAAGGCCCTCAAGCGCAATTTGGAGAAATATAACAAATTCTCTGGTAAGAAGGTAAACCTAGAGGTGAAGGATACTTATGAATATGGTGACGATGAAAAACTAAAGAAAGATAAATGGCCGCGCGAGGTGGTAGAGGCTTCTAACGAAGATGTGGAACGCGAGACACTCCAGGCGATGGAAGGTTTTGTACATAATCTCAATACCATGCACTCTAGAGCGGGGGCGCAGGTGCCGTTTACTTCGATTAACTTTGGTACCGACACTACTCCGGCGGGGCGGTTGGTGTCGATGGATCTTTTGAGAGCCACCGAAAATGGTCTTGGCAAGGGGGAGACGCCGATTTTCCCGATTTCGATTTTTAAGGTAAAGAGCGGGATAAATTACGAGCCGGACGATCCAAATTATGATTTGTTTAAAAAATCCATGGAAGTGTCGGCCAAGAGACTATTTCCAAATTTCTGCTTTGTAGATGCGCCATATAATTTAAAATATTACAAGAAGGGTGACTATCGGACCGAGATTGCCACGATGGGATGCCGGACAAGAGTAATCGCTTCGGTTTTTCCAGAGAGCGATGGTATTGTGACTGGGCGAGGCAACTGCTCTTTTACTACGGTGAATTTGGTGAGAATTGGAATTAAACATGGGATTTGTCTAGGAGAAAGGAAAGAGGCTGATTGGGACGGATTTTATAAAGAGCTAGACGAAAAGATGGATCTTGTCAAAGATGAGCTACTAGAGCGATTTGAGTTTCAAGCCAATCAGCATGTAAAAAACTTCCCATTTTTGATGGGACAAGGAAACTGGTTTGGCTCAGAGAAGCTAGGCTGGAACGACACTTTGCGTGATGTGATCAAGCACGGTACTCTTTCGATTGGATTTATTGGTCTCGCCGAGACTTTGGTAGCGATGGTGGGCAAACATCACGGTGAAGACGAAGACGCAAGAGAGCTAGGACTTGATATTATTACTCATATGAGAGAGAAATGCGATGAGTATTCTAAGAAATATCATCTAAACTTCTCACTTCTGGCGACCCCAGCCGAAGGAATTGCAGGGCGTTTTACAAGGATTGATCGAAAAGAATTTGGCAAAATAAAAGGGGTGACAGATAGAGATTTTTATACCAATTCCTTCCATGTGCCAGTGTATTATCCGATTTCGGCGTTTGATAAAATTGACATTGAGGCGCCGTATCACAACCTCTGTAATGCTGGGCATATTACTTATATCGAGCTGGACGGTGATCCGTCACAGAATTTACCGGCTTTTGAGGCAGTAATTAGGAAAATGCATGATGCTGGGATAGGATATGGTTCGGTCAACCATCCAGTAGATAGGGATCCAGTATGTGGGTATTCGGGAATCATCAAGGGTGAAAGGTGTCCCCACTGTGGACGGCTAGAGGGAGATGTCGCATTTGAAAGGGTGGCATGTTGTTAGGGCGCTCTGCTTCGTCAGAAGATGCGTTGCTCGTTCGCCGTACCATTAGTACGGCTCACTCCGCTACTCCTTCTTCCTCGCATAGCATCCCTAACAAGCATGCCACTCGGCATGGCATACCAGACACTCCGCAGCCACCGGAGGGTTTTATCAGGCTCTCCGGGCCGCTGGAGCATGACAATATTGTGAATGGTGATGGGCTTAGAGCAGTGATTTGGACGCAGGGGTGTCCGAATCACTGCCCGGGGTGCCAAAATCCAGAGACTTGGGACTTTGAGGGAGGTTTTTTGGTATCAATTGACGAGATATTAGAGCGCCTTTCAAAATTCCGCGGTCAGACGGGGCTGACCTTCTGTGGGGGAGAGCCGTTTGTGCAGCCTAAGGCCTGTCGCGAGATTGCCGAGAGGGTGCGAAAAGAGTTTGGTTGGAATGTATGGAGCTTTTCGGGTTTTACTTATGAACAGATTAAAGAAGCCGGTGGGGAAGCGTGGGAATTTTTGAAATCTTTGGATGCTTTAATTGACGGACCGTTCATATTGAAGCAAAAGGATTTGTCTTTAAGATATCGAGGGTCAAAAAATCAAAGGCTTTTGCATTTAGAACCTTCTAGTGGTAAAATTGTAGCAGTAGAATAGGAGGTTTCCATGCAGAATACGTTTACAGTGTCGCCAATGACCCAGAATATCACGCTTGACCCTGGACAGGTGTATTATGGCTCGATTATAGTGGCCAATCCGGCGGCAGCGACTGAGGATTTTCGTTTCAAGGTGTCGGTTGCGCCCTATTCTATTAGTGGGGAAGATTATAACCCGGACTTCATAACTGAATCCGACTGGTCTAGGATTACAAAATGGATTAAATTAGAGACCACAGAGGGGGTTTTGAAGCCAAACGAGATTAAACATATCAACTTTACCATTACGGTGCCGTCTGACGCTTTGGCCGGTGGGCAATATGCGATGATTGGCGTAAGTTCAGACGACCAGTCAAAGCCTACTGACACCGGAACGGTGCAGAATGTGTTTGAGATGGCAAGTTTAATTTATGCTAATGTATCTGGTGAAGTGATTAGGGCAGGAGACATTATCAAAAACTATGTACCGGGTTTTGTAGCAAATGACCATCCAGTCACCGAAATAGGGCTTTCTAATACCGGCAACATTCATGAGGTGGCGACCACTACGATTTCGATTAAAAATGTAATTACCGGTGAGGTGATTTTGCCTAAAGAAGATCAGGACGGCGTCTATGAAACCATCGTGATGCCGGATTCTACGAGAGTATTTGCTAGGAATGTAGATGGAGTAGCGTCTCTTGGGATTTATGAGGTCAAGCAAAACATAGATTATCTTGATGGAAATTCTTCTGTTTCTACTATTATGATAGTTTGCCCGATTTGGTTTATAGCGCTAGTGATTTTGACTATCACATCGATTATCGGGATGGTTATTTACTCGCATCATTTGAGAAAAAAGAAGAAAGTAAAATTAGAGACGCCGGAGCCTGATGAGAAAGATTAAGCATAAAAAGTAGTTGATTTTTGAAAAAGCTAATGCTAAAATATGTATATAATCAGGTCAAAATTATGAAAAATAAAATTACATATCTACCAATAGGAATATTAACACTTACTACGGCGCTCTCTGGCGTGGCTTTGTCTTCGGCTGGGGCAGTGGCGGAAGTTTCTGGTTCTAGGACAGCTGCGGTGACGGTGGGGGCTTCTTGTACTTTTACAGGGACCACTAGTTATTCGGCTGATTTGTCAGTCTATGCGGGAAATACTGTTGAAAGTAGCACTTCGAGAGATCCATACATAGTGAGTTGCAATAATCCTAGTGGCTTTGTAATTAAGGCGATTGGCTCTTCGCCAGACGCTACCCATCCGACTGGGCTTGACGGTAACACCGCTATGTATAACGATGTGGCAGATACCACAATTCCGACGGGTACTAGTGGGGACAATTCTTATTGGTCATTCAGAATTGGCTTTGCTTTTGCTACTGCGGGTTCTTACACGATTACCAGTGGCTATAGTGATTATCATAATGTTCCAAATTCTGCTACTACGGTAATATCTTATGAAGGTTCTACTTCTACGGCAGTCACGGGGCTATTTAGACCTGACTATCAAGTCCATGCCGCTATTGGCCAAGCAGCAGGTTCTTACGCTGGGGCGGTCAAATACACAATCGTGCAGAATGCTTAGTATTTCTTAGTGTATGAGAAGCGAGCTGAATTTACATTTGGCTCGCTTTTTGGTATATATAGGGTATGACATATCTTGACTATGCGGCGACGACGCCGCTTCTTCCAGAGGTGATTACGGCAATGCGGGAAGCAGAGCGTAAGTTTTTTGCGAATGCGTCGGCACTACATACGCCGGGACATTTGGCGTTTAACGAGATTGAAAAGTGCCGGGAACTGCTGGCCGAGATGGTAGGGTGTTCTTCTTCCGAGATTATTTTTACGTCGGGGGCGACAGAGTCTAATAATACCGTGATTAGGACTTTTGAGGGGTGCCAGATTGAGACTTCGCCACTCGAGCATCACTCAATATTGGAGGCGGCGAGGGTATACGGTGGGGATAAAGAGCCGAAGCTGTATTCTTATATGCTGGCGAACAATGAAACTGGAGAATATCTGTGGGGGGTTCAAGATAGTACTTTCTCGACACGCTTGCGCTCACCTGTCGTCACAGGGAGCGCTGCGCTCTCCTTGCTCGCGTCTTCGCAAGACGGTCTCGAAAGTACTATTCTTGAACCCCAATCATACCTCCACTCGGATTTAACACAGATATTTGGTAAAGTCCCCATCAATGTGAAAGAGTTGGGGTTGGATTATGCGACCTTCTCGGCGCATAAGATTGGGGGGCCGGTGGGGGTGGGGGCTTTGTATGTACGAGAGGGGGTGCCGTTTAAGCCTTTGATAATTGGGGGACTCCAAGAAAAAGGCCGGCGAGGCGGGACGTACAATACGGTAGGGATTGCGGGATTTAGGGCAGCGCTTGAATACATTAAAAACAGGGGTGTTTTTGAAATTTATGACACAAAAGTCCGAAATCTGCGCGACACTCTGGCATCTCAAATATTAAAGGAAATACCCGGTAGCTCACTTAATACTGACATTTCTAAAGATAAATCTTTGCCAAATATATTGAACGCGTCTTTTAGGGCGGCGGAGGGAGAGTCAATCCAGCTATATTTAGATGCGGAGGGAATTATTGTTTCTACTGGGTCGGCTTGTGCGGCGGGAGACACCAAACCTTCGCACGTTCTCATGGCGAAGACTGGGGATGCGGAAATTGCGCATTCGTCTATCAGATTTTCGTTTGGGCTCGATAATACGATGGAAGATGTGGATAAGGTAATGGAAGTGTTACCAAAGATTGTTGATAGATTACAACAGATAAGTACAGTTAGCTAACAGATCGATACTTTTCGATAGCGTCTTTTAATGCGTCGTGGCCTAAAATCGAGCAGTGGAACTTGTGTTTGGGGAGGGTGCCGAGGTAGTCGTCGATATCCTTGGCGGTGATTTTGAGAGCGTCGTCTAAAGTTTTTCCTTTGGCCATTTCGGAGAGGGCGGAAGTGGAGGCGATGGCGGAGGCGCAACCGTAAGTTTTCCATTTGATGTCTGTAATCGTATCGGTTTTGGGGTCGATTTTGAGGTACATTTTCATCTGGTCGCCACAGATAGGGTTACCGACGGTGCCGCAAGCGTCATATTGAAATTTAAACTCGTCGCCCATCAAGAAATTACGAGGATTTAGAAAATGGTCTTTCACGATATCTGAATACACCCAATTTTGCTCAGTCATGATATAATTATAACATGAAAATTGCGATTTTAGGTGCAGGGGCCTTTGGGACGGCGCTCGGAGGGATTTTGGCCAACAAAGGTTACGATATTGATTACTACGATTCTAAGCTAGAAAAGGAAAAGCTGTCGGATGTACTAGATAAGGTAGCATACATGGTGCTGGCGGTGCCATCTCAGGCGGCGCCATATCTTTTGCCGTATCTACCAAAAAATAAGCCCTTAATTGTCGCGACCAAAGGCTTTCTTGACACTCACAACTTTGAAGATTTCACTGATTATATGGTACTATCGGGGCCGGGTTTTGCTGTAGACATCAAGGCGGGCAAAGAGACGCACTTGACTGCTACGGATGACAGAGTGATTGAACTGTTTGAGACTGATTTTTTGACGTTTGATTTCACGCATGACAGAAAAGGGGTTCTCATGTGTGGGGCGCTCAAAAATATTTATGCAATATTGGCGGGGCTACTCGATTTGAAAGCGGGTACAGACTTACATGAACAGTATTTAACAGAGGTGGCGGAAGAAATGAAGGCGGTCTTATCTGCAAACGGAGCAGAGCCTGAGACGGTGGATTTGGAGTGTGGCATAGGGGATTTGAGGTTGACTTGTAATTATCCTTCGCGAAATTACGAATTTGGGCAGATTTTGCGTAAAGACCCGAAGGCCGTGCCGACTAAGACCGTAGAGGGGCTGACGGCGCTTGGTAAGGTCAAGAGGGGTGATATCAAGATACCCGAAAATGCCCAGCATCTCAAAGATTTGATAATGATGAGCGACAATTGGAGGACAAATGGGACTAAATGAGAAGCAAAAAGAAGCCGTAGAATACCTTGAGGGACCGCTTCTAGTTTTGGCTGGTCCGGGTACTGGCAAGACACAGCTTTTATCTGAAAAAGTAGCGTATATTTTGGAAAATACCGACACAAGCCCTTCGGATATTCTGTGCTTGACTTTTACGGATTCTGGGGCGGCGACGATGCGCGAGCGTCTAAAGACTAAAATCGGTAGCGATGCGCTTAAGGTAAATATCGGCACCTATCATTCGTTTGGACAAGAGATTTTGGTCGCGTACCGTAATTTTTCACCAGATTATGACAGAATGATTGATGCGGCAATTGATGAAGTAACGCAGTTTAAGATTGTAAAAGAAATTCGAGACGGTCTTCCCCCCAAAGATATTTTGCATGGTGACAAAGTAAAAGACATTGTAAGTGTGATTTCGGAAGCAAAAGCCGCGATACTTTCTAGCGCGGATTTAGCCAAAATCGCCCAGCAAAATATAGAAGATGCCGAGGTGCTATCTTCGGCGATTTCGCCGCTACTTCAAAATGTAGTCCCTAAGAAATTCAAACCATCGTACGAGAATGCCTACCTACCGATTTATGAGATTTTGAAAAAATATGAGAATTTACCGCCGATTGTACCTGGGGTTGAGAGACTAATTGCCGGGATGAGTAGAAGCCTAAAAACCGCGATTCTCGAGGCAGAGGAGAACGAGAGAATCACCCCTCTTTCGGAGTGGAAAAAAGCTTATTTTGTGGAAGATGACAAGGGCGGATATCGTCTGGCTGGTCGGGTGGCGAATGTTAAACTGGCTTCGGTTGCTGTGGTGATGGAACAATACCAGAAATATCTTACCTCTAATGAGCTTTGCGATTTTAATGATATGATTATCGAGGCGGGGCGATTTTTGAGAGAGGATGATAGTTTCAAAAAGACTTTGCAAGAGCATTACCAGTTTATCATGCTAGATGAGTTTCAAGATACCAACCCTTCACAACTAGCTATCGTGAAGGAACTAACTGATTATGAAAAGCCGATGATTATGGCCGTAGGTGATGACGACCAAGCAATTTACGAGTTTCAGGGGGCAAATCCTACTAACCTCTTGAATTTTCAGGAATATTACGATGCATACGTGGTGACTTTGACAGAAAATTATCGTTCTACGCAAGAGATTTTGGATTTTTCAAAACAGGTGATTGACCAGGCGGATAGTCGTCTGGTGAACGAAAAACCTTTAACGGCGCATCTTGAAAATCCCAAAGAATCTCAGATTCACCGGATTGAATTTTTGTCTTCGGATCAAGAATATGCTTTTGTGGCAGACAAAATTGCGGAATTGATTAATTCTGGGGTGGAGCAAGACGAAATCGCCGTGATTTCAAGTAAACATAAATATTTTATGCCACTACTACCATATCTGAAGGAACATCAAGAGATAAAAATCGCCTACGAAAAGCGGGATGATTTGTTTGAGGATGAAAAAATCCACGAAATTCTGACGATTTTGAGACTGGTAGACGAAGTATCTAGAGAACTTAAGCCCACTGTACCGATGTTAGAGATTTTTGCTTACGATTGGCTAGAAGTACCGATGCTGGAAGCGATTAAGTTGGTGGCGGAAGCGAGAGCGGCGCACAAGCCGGTATTTGATTATCTCTTGAAGGCGGAAACTTCGGATGAAATCCAGGCGGTAATGGAATTTTTGTCGGATTTGACCAAGAGGGCTTTGACGGAGCCGTTAGAATTGATACTAGAATTCGTCGCCTCTAAGATGAAGATTGAGAATTTGGAGTCGTATGAAATATTTAAATTTTACGAAAATCTCAATTCCTTGAAAGCTAAACTAATCAAATATGCAGGCGAGAAGCCTTTGAGAGTACGAGACTTGGTCCAGATGATAGACGATTATGAGGCGGCGGAGATGGCGCTGAATACCACTAGCCCCTATCGTGATGCCGATAAGGCGGTACAGATACTTTCGGCGCATAAGGCTAAGGGGATGGAATTTGAGTATGTGTTTATACTGTCGTGCGATCATACTGCGTGGGGCAAGGGTAAGGGCAATAACAACCTGCTGGTACTACCCAAAAACCTAATTCACATTAGGCATACCGGCGTGACCGATGGAGAAAAAATTCGGGTACTATATGTGGCTTTGACCAGAGCCAAGCATACGCTTTTTATTACAAATTCTCTCCACGATTTTGCGGGCAAATCACCCGAGCGGCTGGAATATTTAAAAGAATGCGAGGAGAAACTAGAGAATGACACCGAGGTAGTGATGTCGCCGTTTTTGCCTACTAAATTAGTGCAGTTGGCGTATGGCGATACCAAGAACCTAGACCTTGATAATCCATGCGCCCTGCTATTTTCCGCCAATCAGAGGTCGCCGAGACTTTTGAAAAAGTATTTGACGCCATTTGTGACCTTGACCCCTGATATGAGCGCAATATATAGGAAGCGAATTAAAGGCTGGAAGATGTCCCCTTCGGCTCTGACCTCTTTTATTGATATTACTAATGCTGGACCGGAAGCTTTCTTCAAAAATACCGTACTGAGGGCCGAGAAAGAGCCGGAAAACGAATTTTTGACAGTAGGGAATTTGATGCACGATACCTTTGAGCAGGTGACAAATTCGGGCTTGTCGGACGAGGCGGCCGTGGAATTTTATCTTTCGGAGCTAGAAAAGAAGGATTTGACCCCAGAGGTAAAGGATCGGATTCGAGCGAAAGGCCCGGAAGATTTGTTGGTACCGCTCAAGGAATTTTCGTCGATTCTCAGGGCTGGCAAAGCCGAGGTGAATTTGGACTATGAAAAGTTGGTAATTGCAGGGGTGCCGGTGACGGGCAAAATTGACCATATTGCAATTGATGAGGAGAATAAGACACTAGAGATATACGATTTTAAGACTGGGCCGTACCATAAGGAAAACTGGCATAGCCATCCGTCGCTATATAAGTATATGCTACAGCTTTTATTCTATAAGTTGCTCTTAAATAATTCGCCGACTTTTTCAAAATATCAGATTTCGCGAGGTCATATCTTGTTTGTTCGTCCGGATGATGACAGAGAGGTCTATGATAAAGTGTATGAGTTTAACGAAGCCGATGAGTATATGCTGCTTGATTTGGTTGAAGCGGTATATTATCAAATTGCTGATTTGAAATTCTTGAACGATCCCGATATCATGATGCCACCAAATAAGACGTTTGGACTAAAGGAGATAAAAGCCTTTATTGAGCTTTTGCTTGCAAAACACGAGGAAAAATAGTACAATTTGGTGGTACCTTAAGTGTTTGTAGATGAAGGAGGTAGGATGATGTTTTTGAAACATATTTATCGTAAAATCCGGTGTATCACTTGGAGTTGCCCTAGGTGCGGCAGGCCGTTTACTTCAGAAATTGAGAGAAACTTACATATGCTTTCCTGTGGTTCTACCCGGATTCCTCTAAAAACTCATTAATCTACATTTCTAGGCTCCGGTTGGAGCCTATTTTTATTGAATGATGGATTTTTTATCAGTCTCTCTTGAATAGATGGCTTTAATAGAAATAATAAAATACTATTTTCCTCATCGATAAAATTCCGCTGAGGAATGTTAGGAACAATGAAATAAGGTTTTTGATAGCTTTGGACTTGCTCATTGCTATTTTTACAACATAAAGTCAGGTAAAAATAGCATTCGCAAATCTGGTCTAAATCTCATTTATGCTATCAAAAACCTTATTTTCATTGTTCTTGCAATCTCACCCGTCATATCCTGAAGATAAGTTAAGTCTGTCACAGTCTTTTCTTCACTAACGCATCGTACATAGAACCCATAGCGGCGAGCGTCGTAGCTGGTAGATAGGCTACTACCATTGTAACCCAGGCGGTACCGTCTAGCACCATTAGAGGCCTCACTCCCCCACCAGCGCACGTATGTAGCCTCATCGTACAGCGTACCGTTGCCGTAATACCCACCCAGAACTGGGGAAAATTCAGTGGCACTTCTATTATTATCTATTTGTTTAGTAGTTGGCAACGTCCAGCCTTTCGGACAGATGCTTTCTGTAGCAGTATTCATATTGGTGGCATCATCAGTAGCATTTTGTTCTACTATCGTTCCAGCACTGGCGATGGCGTAGGGTCTTTATCCTCCAGTAGCTGTAGAAGCTATAGACTGGAATAAGCTTATGGAGCCTGGACACAGCGGATGTAGAACCCGTTGAGGCGGTTGGTGCTGCCGGTAAATAGGCTACTACCATCGTAACGCAGGCGGTACCGTTTAGCACCATTATAGGCCTCACTCCCCCACCAGCTCCCGCGTGTAGCCCCAACGTACAGCGTACCATTGTAGTAATCCCCGCCCAGAACTGGGGAAAAGTTATTTATGTCTTTCTGGCTGTCAGTCTGGGTTTTATTTGGCAAGGTCCAACCTTTGGGACAAATACTCTCAGTGGCCGGATCTATATTTGTTGCTGGGTTACTTGACGTGGTATTTTCGTCAATGATAGTGCCAGCAGAAGCCAGAGTATAGTTATACCAGTTGGTCGGCAAATCACCGCTACTTGAGATCGCACCACTATGAATGCAACTGTTTTTATATGCGGGACCCCAACCGGTTTGTCTAGCATCACTCCATCCACCATAGCATTCTTTCCCGCTAGGGCCGTAGGTGACGAGATTGGCAACTACGCCATCGCCAGTGCTGGAACGATAACGAACAAGAGCGCTTCCGATGATA
>CAYOSV010000011.1:0-22458 GCA_964406725.1 uncultured Candidatus Saccharibacteria bacterium
GAAGCTGTTAACTTCGAGGTTGCTGGTTCGAGTCCAGTCCCGGGAGCCAATTATTTAAGTTGAAAGGCGCCATCTCGGCGTTTTTTCGTGCTCGCTCGATCATTAATCGCGCTTCGCGCGAAGAAAACATCAATCTGGCGCCTTTCAATCTTGAATAATTCGACTGCTCCAGAGGGACTGGGCGAGAACCAGCGAAGCTGGTTCGGATGTCGTAGGAGACGAGCGAAAATCCCAGATCTATCTGGGATTTTCCGAGTCGACGCCCGACATCTAGCTTTTGCGTTAGCAAAAGCTAGCGACCAGTCCCGGAAACCCATTTGTTGACAAAAATTGAGGGCTTGGCCTTTTGCTCTTCGACAAAAGGTCGCCCTCATTGATTATATTGTATCATGCTTACTTTTTGAAGTCAAGCAATTGCTGCTCTCTGGTGATAACCTTTAGATTGCGTACCCGTCTTGACGATCCAAACAACTTCTCCAAAGCCGTTTTTGTCTGATCGGTCGGTATCTTAGTGCGTCTTAGATCTATGATAATATTTTCAGATTGTTTGGCTGCACGTTTAAAAGCGTGTTCAACGGTAACGCGACTTTTACCCTGAGGGCTTTTCATCTCCCAGGCTTTGCCGTCCATCATGAAATCCGGAGTTTTCGCTTTTGGAGTATTGGAAGGCGGAATCAGTTCAATATTGTAGCCTAAATTGGTGAAAAACACTACCGTGTCGTTTTCGTGTTTTTCTAGACTGACACCGTTTGGTGTGATTTTCCCAATTTTCATTACTCTATTTTATCATGTTTTAAGATGCCAGAACAGAGGTTTTGTCTGATAGAGAAAATATGCAAGTGAAAAACGAGTGCCACGATCATAAGAGGCCACAGAGTTCGCAAATTTGTCCAACGGCGGGAGCCACTCAAAATCCCTTCGGGCTTTTTTCATATCAAAAAGATGGACTCGTTCTTCGAATCGAGTCCAGTCCCGGGAGTCCTGAATAGATTGTTCTCTCGATCTGATGTCGCACCGAAATTTTGCATTTTTTGGCGTTGTTTGCTATAATGGAGGCGTATTCGACAACTAGTCGTTCTCCCAATCGAAAGGTTGGGAGGTATTTTTTATTGTATCTGGGAGAGAACAGCGTATTTTTGCTTGCCCCTAAAATTAAACTATGCATACCAGGTGCCGTTGTGCGGTTGAGATGTAGGCGGAATCGCAAAAAAGCACTGGTGGCTTAAATCATACTTTTTATAGCTAAACCCTATCTGCGCTTTGTAGTTCAAACCTGTATTTTTGCTTGATATCGGGGTATTTTTGGTGGTCGACTTCGGAGAAAAAATCGTCGTAGGGGCGGCACCAGAGTTTATTATCGCCATATAAGGCGCGGTAGGCTATCATTTTCTCCCCTGTTTCACTATGATAAATTACATCTTCCAACAGATATAAGTTGCCTTTGAAATGCTTGTATATGCCGTGGAGTTTGAACCTTTCGTTTTCCATGATTTTATTATACCAAGAGAATTACTTTTGAAAAGACAGATAATGCGGTGGTAATTAACCGGAAGATGACTAAAGAGGAATACTATGCCGATACACGCCGACATATGAGTGCAAAAACCCGTAGAACATTAGAGGAGGAACAAAAAAATGGTGGGCGGCCTCTGGTGCGAGAAATGATGGATGAAATTTACCGCTCTCCAGAGATGCAGGAACATTGGAGGAGGAAACTCGGTGAATAAATCGCTTATCATCTTAATAAGTTTTTTGTGCAGAATGAAGATAATCTAGAGTCTTTGACAGGGTTCTGGCGAAGCAGCATCCTTCGGCAAAACTAATTAGCTAAGATATGCTTTAAGATTTATTTTCCAAAGATTTAGCCCAATCTACAAATTTGCTCTCGGGGGCATCTTGGAAAAAGCGGACGGCGTCGTGCCAGCCTACTTTATCCAGAGGTGGCTTAATAGCGTGTTTGAGCTTGAGGTCGCTATCACCGACCTCGGAACTATGTGAAGTGCAAAATGGATAGACAGTTTTACCCTTAAAATCTCGGTCAGCCATAAAAGTGGCGACCGGAAAAGCGGCGTAGCCATACCAGATGGGATAGCCGATAATTACCGTGTCGTAATCGGCCCAGTCTGGAACTTCGGCGGTTTTGGGGGCTTCGTCTCTTTCTATCTCTAGATTCCATTCTCTATTACAACGCGATTCAGGGTTGGTCCAGTCCAAATCCTCTTTTGTATAAGGTTTGTCCAGAGGAATCTCAAAAAGCTCCGCGTTTAAAGTTTTGGCAATAATCTCGGCGGCACGTTTGGTATGGCCTTCAGCCGAATAATAGATAACTAAAGTTTTTCCCATAGGTTAATTATAGCATGGGATTATGTCGGTTCGTTATAATCTCTTTGATGCGTTTTACGATTTTTATAAAGTATTGATTTTTTATTAAAATTTGATATACTTAATAAAATAATTAATTTTTATAAGGATTTTAGATGGGCGTTACCACAATGACAAAAACTGGACAGGTGACTGTAGGAAAGGAACTAAGGCGACTACTAGGCGTGAAGCCCGGTGATAAAGTTTTGATTGATTTCAAAAACGGTGCAGTACAGATAAAGCGCATGCCCAGTAATAAAGAGTTTTTGGAGGCTCTGGATACGATTGGAAGTGGGGCCGACATTCCAAAAATTGATGCCGAAAAGGCAGTGAGAGCTTTTCGTAATGGAAAAAGTGAAGCCGTAATAGCGGATTACCGCAGAAAGTATAAGGCCTAAAATGTCGGTTTCTTCCCTTGATACCAGTTTGATTGTACGAGTAATTGTAAACGATGACTCTGTTAAACGTCTGAAAGTGCTTGATCTTCTCTCGGAAGATAGCCATATTTTCCATATCTTTACTCCGGCCTTGATGGAAACCATATATGTGCTGGAAAAAGTTTATGGTCTACCACGTACGGATTTGATCAACAAATTGGCGTTTTTCTTGGAACGATTTTCGGATGTTATTATCTATGATAATCGTTTGACTAGGTTGGCTTTCCCAATGTATCTCGAAAACTCGCAACTGTCTTTTGGAGACTGCTTGCTTAGTGCTTGCGCCGAGGTGGGTAGTGCCGAGCCGCTTTTTACTCTTGATAAGAATTTGGCCAAAAAATCTGCGGCGGCGAAATTACTCGGCTAGTGATGTATAATAGGGGTATGAAAGAGTTGAGATTGGCGCTCATGAAAGAGGCGGATGATGAATACCGCGAATTTTGCATGAAAGGAATTCCGTGCGACAGGCCGTTTATTGGAGTGAGGATACCGAAGATTCAGGAAATTGCAAATCAGATGCCAACTTCTTCGTATGAGGAGATTTTGACGGCGGAGCCGGTGGCGATTGAAGAGGTGATGGCGCGCGGAATGGTAATCGCTAAACTTCCCTATCCGGAGATGTTAAAATACTTTGATTCGCAAGTTGTATTCATTGACAACTGGTGCACTTGTGATATTTTTTGCTCTAGAATCACCAAACTCGTGAAGAAACACCGTGAGGAGTTTTTGGAGCTCAAAATTGAGCCACTTTTAAAAAGTTCCGATGAGTTTAATACGAGAGTAGGACTGGTGCTTCTCAAGACCGCTTATATGGATTTTGACTATTTGGCACTGATTTTTGACCGCGTGGAGAACCTGAAAGACCGGGACGAATATTATGTCAAAATGGCGATAGCGTGGCTATTATCCGAATGTTTTATTAAATTTCCAGAGGCGACTTTTTCGTATCTTCAGGTTTCTAAACTTCCGAAATGGATCTTCAATAAGACTATTTCTAAAATTTGCGATTCCTACCGGGTGGAGCCAGAAATGAAGGAGGCTCTGAGGAAACTGCGCAAATAGTTAATGTTTTCTGTATCCGGTGCCACCACGAATTTTGAGGGCTTTGCCAATTTCGCCGATACAGTTTCTGAAGTTATCGTGAATTTTGAGGTTTTTGTCTACTTTTTCACGCAAAGTTGGGATGATATCATTGAAATGACTGCAAGCCAAGACGATTTCGGCGGGGCGATAATGGTGTTTTTCGCAAAAAAATTCAAACTCTTCTATCACCATTTGCTCGCTTAATTCCCCGTCATCTATCAGAGGTAGCCAATGATCCAGGCAGACAGTGGTGGCTTTTCGCTTCAATCTAAAAATATAATTATGGTAACTAATAGTCCTCGCGAGCGATTTGGTTGTAAAAACAGCCGTGGGCCGTTTCATAAAAGTGTCTAGTTCTGGTAGTTTTAGCCCGAGAAATTTCTGATTTTTGAACTTGCGAGAAAAATATTTGAGACTAGTGGTGCTAAGGTAATAATTTGCTAGAACAATCAGATCTACTCGGCCGATATAAGGCCTCAAAGCATCCAGTGCCTCACGCCGGGCTTTTTTGGGGCTTTTTAGGAACTTATCGGCGTTTCGCCAGTCAATTACCCTGATAACTTCTACTATTGGAAAAGTTTCCTCCAGTTGGTCAGCAAAAAGCTCACCCCCGTAGCCGCTATCAAAAACAACAATTTTTAGCATCTAAAAAAATAATCCTTTCTTCCTCCGTTAGCGATAGTTTATCATGTTTTTGCTAAACGGAGGAGAGGACTTTTTAGAGATAATGGACAAATGTCTAAAAACTTGCTATAATGTAGGTATTGGGTCGCTAGCTCAGTTGGCTAGAGCGCCTCGTTTACACCGAGGAGGTCAGGGGTTCGAATCCCTTGCGACCCACCATTTTTTGTGGAGCAAAAAACTCAAAAAGCAGGATTCGTATCTCGCTTCGCTCGGTGCGAAATTTTAATTACTCTGATTTAATCCAGTATCTTGCTAACTTTTCACCATCGGAAGCGATAATGGTATCCCAATATTTACCACCAGATTTCTCTATCATAGTTCGACTAGCGATGTTGCTAGTTAGCGCCATTACGACAATATCTTTAATATTATATTCGATATTAGCTTTTTTGCACTTTTTTTAAGTGCCTCTGTACCGTAACCTTGGCCTCTATATGGCTTGTCGATAGCAATGCCTATATGACCAGCGTTATGCAGCCAAAAGCCATTGAGAGCTGGGCGCAAAGTGATTACACCGATAGGATTGTCATCTCTCAAAATCCAATAAAATATGCGTTCGCATGGGTTATGATCTGATAATTCTTTTAACTCTTTTATTTTGTCGTGCATCTGCTCTACAGTTTCGACTTTTTCAAACATACTAACAATGTTAAATCCCTCTACCTGAAAATCAGCACCTTTAAGAAAAATCATCTTATCTTGATTATCTTGAGAGCTAAATTCTTGTAAATATATCACGTTCCTATTATAGCATATCTTGCGATTTGGGATCATTTCTTACGGAGTTTGGGGAGGGCGAAGGAGAAGTTGATGGCGTTTCTTTGGAAACTTTTTACCGTTACTTTGATCGCGATAATGGAGAGAACCGTGATTTCAGCGAGGCCGATAATGAGCTCTGGAGTGGTAAGTGTACCAAAGGCACTTCTTAACATTAGAGCGGTGGGAGCGGAGAGTGGGAAATAGGTTAGAAAATAAACAAATCCACTTGGCTCGGTAGCCAAAAAGGCCGACATAAAGTAGAGCGGAAAGACCACGCCGATAATCACTGGACCGATAAACTGTGAGGCATCTTTGGCGGTAGGGGTAATGGTGCCGATATAAGTAAGTAAACCGGTGGCGAGGAAAATTGAAAAGACTAGAAGAGCTAGGTTACTAATAATCGTAACTGGGTCAATCACAATTTGCGAAAGCACCATAGAAACGACTGGGTTGTCTCTATAAATAATCACCATCACGATGAGCGGGATGATCAAAGTGGTAATTTGGATGAGACCAAGTAGCATGGCGGAGAAGATTTTGCCGACGATGAGGTGTTTGGTAGAGACGCTGGTCAAAATCATCTCGGAAATGCGGTTTTCTTTTTCTTCTACTACGGTCATGAGGAGCCGGCCACCAAAGAGAGTGACGAAGAAGAAATAAACCACTAGTATTGTAATGGGGATAACGGCGTGGCCGAGAGCGTTGGATTCTTCCCCAGTGGCAGTGAGTTTATTATCGGTAATTTCAAAATTGCCAGTAAGAGCGGTAACATCAAGCTCAGAAAACTTAGGTGAAACGGCCTGGCTCAAAATTGTTTTGATGAGCTGGCCATCCATGTTGAAAATCTCCAAACCTTCGGAAATATGGTAAAAATCGACCTTTTTCTCGTCTTTGAAATTGGCCGGAATATAGAAATAAAGGTCTATTTCGCCATCTGTAACTTTTTTGATTCCCTCATCTTTGGTGACGCTAGATAGCATCGGGTATTCTTTTGGCAGAATTCCCGCTTCGTCAGTGATTAGGATTTTGGTGTTTTCGTCGATTGTTGGGTCTTCGGTGTGGTTGTTGTTTGAGATTAGCATGGAAATCACAAACATCCCGACAACCATGGCCGGAATCAAGATAATCGTGGCCCAAAAAGAAGGTTTTTTGACCTGACGGACAAATTCAAATTTGGTAACCATCCATAGGGGATTTTTACTCATCTTCACCTCCATATACATCAATAAATATTTGCTCTAAAGATTTGTTCTTGTGAGCTTTCTTAATCTCGGCAATGGTGCCATAAGCGTGAGCGACGCCGTCTTTTAAGAGGAGGGCGCGATCACAGAGTTTTTCTACTTCATCCATGTAGTGGGTAATCATAATAATGGCCGCGCCCTTTTGATGAGCCTCCTCAATGATTTCCATCAGGAGTCTCCTATTCATCGGGTCGAAACCTTTGGTGGGTTCGTCTAGAATTAAAAGCTTCGGATTGTTCATAATTGTGACGCCGAGCTGGATTTTTTGTTGCTGACCGCCGGAGAGTTTTTCGAGTTTTTCGTCGGCTTTGTCCTCTAGTTTGACGCGTTTTAGGTATTTAAAAGCCCACTCTTTGGGGTTTTTGAGCCCCTTAAGCTCGCCAAAATAGACCATGTTGTCTAGCACGGTTTCTTTTTTGTAAAGCCCGCGCTCCTCTGGCAGATAGCCGATGGTGACGGTGGTGTCTTCGGGATCGTACTTTTTGCCGTCAATTAGTAGTTCCCCGCTGGTTGGCTCGTAAAAACCAAGAAGCGCCCGGAGAGTAGTAGTCTTACCCGAACCGTTGGAGCCGAGTAGTCCAAAGATTTCACCGGCTCTCACATCAAAAGATAGATCCTTGATGACGGTTTTGCTCCCGAAAGTCATTTTGAAATGCCTAATATCCACAATGTTATTCATGAAACTATTATATCATACACCGAGGAGGGCTTTGAAGGTTTGGGGGAGTCAAAGAGGATGAGAAGCATGGTGAGACCGACGATTTGGTGGGGCTGGCGGTTATTTGTTATTTTTGCTATTTACTTCTTTTTTGAGGTTTTTCTCGATAGATCTTAGTGAGTCTAGGTAAGCTTCTTCTACTGGGGATGGATTTTCTAGCTCAAATTTGCGATATTCTTTGGTGGCCTTTTTGATGGCTTCATCGTGGCTGATTTTGCCGGGATTATCTAATAATTCCCTGCCGCCGGAAGTCAAAATTGTATCTAGCTGACTAATATAATCTTTCATATACATTGGTCTGTGTTCAATGGCACTGATTTCGGCAAAATCAAAATACCCAGAAACGAGGTTGTTTAGAATCTTTAGTTCGTCTTCTTTTAGGTAATTTTTGGCCACCGTAGCATCTTGCAAACTTGGAAATTTACCCTGAAAAGTTGTAAGCCCCATAAAAGGCTTGGTATGGTCGGCACGCTCATAGATGACCTCTGCAGCAGTATGGCCATGAGCGGCAAAATGAAGTTTGTTTTGAACTATTTTGAAGAATTTAGCAGAAATTTTTGTTTTTGGGTCATAATCTATTGCTGTGGCATAAAGGTCTAAGACTTGCCGGTAGAGGACTTTCTCCGAAGAACGGATATCACGGATACGACTTAAGAGCTCTTTCCAATAATCTCCGCCACCGACACCTTTTAATCTATCGTCATCGATAGCAAAGCCTTTAATCATATATTCTTTGAGGATTTTAGTAGCCCAGATACGGAAGGCAGTGGCAGTAGACGACTTAATACGGTAGCCGAGAGAGATAATCATGTCTAGATTGTAATATATTTCATTGCGAGAAACCTCGCGGTTCCCCTCTTTTCGAACTGTTCGGAAATTCCGAACAGTTGATTTTTCTTCTAGCTCCCCTTCTTCAAAAATATGCCTGATATGCTCACTGACATTAGCTTTACTACTTTGATATAACTCCACCAATTGAGCTTGGGTTAGCCAAATAGTTTCGTCACTAATTTTGGTTTTTAGTTTTACTAAACCGTCGTTTGATTTATAAATAGCGATTTCGCCATTGTCTTCTAAACTTTGTTTACTTTTTTTCTCCATAAAAAGCCTTTCTTTTATTATTTAATAATAAATCGGCTATACTGTTTTTTATTATATCACATGGGGCAATCGGTTGACTTGGGTATTCTACCCGCCGAAGAGGACTTTGAAGAGGCCAAGCGACACGAGGAGCATGATGAGGCCGGCGGTGAGGACGCCGGAGATAATGGCGATCATGGATTTTTTGAAGTCTAGATCAAGAATAGAGGCGGCCAGAGTGCCGGTCCAAGCGCCGGTGCCTGGAATCGGGATGGCGACGAATAGAAAAAGGGCGAAATAAACACCGGATTTGGCCTTTTTTAGTAATTTGTCGCCGGCTTTCTTCCCTTTTTTGAGGCAGAAATCACAGAAATTCTTGAATGGTTTCCAACGAGATTTAACACCCCATTCGAGGACCTTACGAGCAAATAAATAGATGATAGGGACCGGAATAATGTTGCCGATAAGGGCAATTAGGAGTACCACCCACTCAGGCAGACCGAGATCCATGCCAATGGCAATAGGGATAGCGCCGCGAAGCTCTATTAGAGGCACCATAGACACCAATAAAACTAATAAAATCTTCCAAATCATGCTTTAATTATATCATATTGTGTAATTGAAGAATTTGGGGTTCTTGTTGTTCATAGTTTCAGCTCCTTATTAATTTGTATCTTTATAATACCGCTTGGAGCTTAAAGGAAAATTAAAAATAGTAGTTTAGCCGAACCCTGATTCTTAATTTTAATGGTTTCTCTCTTAAAAATTTGTTTTTTCGCCAAGTAGGATAATATTTCTTTAGCATCTCACGGGATTTTTGAAAACCTTTCCTTCCCTCTTTGAACTTCTTAAAATCTTTGGCGGAGTCGATTAGTAAATTCCAGATAAAAAACCATTCGAGTTCGTCGTGGTATTCGTCAAGAGCGTTTTTCATAGAGAAGCGTTGGTGGAGTCCCTCTAGGGCCTTAAAGATATCAAGATAGTGAGGGTCCCACTTTTCTTTGTGAAGGACAGAGCCTGCGTTCTGATAATAGAGGTAGACTGGCTCTTTTAAAGCTTCAAACCTATCCGTATAGAGGATGAGCGAGGAAATTAGTTCCATATCTTCGTGGATGATGCCTTCTTTGAATTTAAAATCATGGCTCTCCCACCACTTTCTCTTGATTAAGAATTGCCAGGGGCCAGCACCGTAACGAACAAAACGACTCTTATAGTCCGATTTCTTAGGGTCCACAGCGGTTAGTTCATTAGTATGGCCATCTGGGTAAATCCGTTTGGCGCCCATCATAATGAGGTCGGGAGTGGATTTTCTCAAGATTTTGAGCAATTTTTTGATTGAGTCGGAGGTAATTTCGTCGTCTGCGTCAATAAACCAAACGTAAGCGCCTTTGACATGCTTCAAGCCATAATTACGCACTGCGGCGGCTCCAGGTGTCTTGCAGCGCCAAATTTGAGCTTCTAGGGGCGTTTTTTGAAGGAAGTCCTCTGCGATTTGGAGGCTAGAGTCGGTAGAGCCGTTATCTACTAGAATAATCTCTATCTCGTCTTTGGTAAGAGCGATGGCTCTAAAAACCGATTTTAGACAGCGGGCTAGATACTTTTCGGCGTTGAAAACTGGAATAATGATGGATAAAATCAATTTTTGGCCTTTTCTTCGTCAGAGAGTTTCTTGAAGGCGACTTTGCCGACTAGGGTCTTGGGGAGCTCGTCTCTAAACTCATAGGCGGATGGCAGAGCGTAGATAGGAACATTTCTCTCTAATAGTTCCCTGATTTCGCGCTCCAAGCGCTTGCCTGGCCTGTATCCTTCTTTTAGCACGATGAAGGCCTTTGGCACCTGACCTTTGTATGGATGATCAATGCCAATCACAATGGAAGTCTCGACTGCTTCGTGAGAGTTGATGATTGATTCGAGATGAGTAGGATAAATATTGTATCCACTGGATATAATAATTCTCTTCAGACGTTGGCCAAAGTAGATCAAACCATCCTCGCCAATATGACCAATGTCGCCGGTGTGGAGCCAGACCTTACCATCATCGTGGACTTTCAAAACTTTGGCGGTTTCTTCGTCGTCTCCGAGATAGCCCATCATCACGAGTGGGCCAGAGATACAGATTTCACCGTCGACATCCACTGGAAGCTCTTTTTTGGTACCGGGTTTGACGATTTTGAAGTCCATATCGGGCATAGGAGCGCCGATGATGCCATCGCTAAAAGAGTTCTCTGGGGAAAGACAGACGGCACCAGAGCCTTCGGTGAGGCCATAACCGACGCGAATCTTGGCCGAAGAGCCGTGAGCGGCTAGAAAATCGTTTACTTTGTCTCTCAGGGTGCTGTTTAACGTATCGCCACCACAGATAACAGCGGTGACGGATTCGAGATCGTTGGGACCAAGTTTGGTGTTTACCAGAGCCTCAAATAGCGTAGGGACACCGACGATGAAGCTAGGGGTGTTTCTTTTCAAGATATCAGCAAAAAGCTTGTGAGAAAAGGCCGGGATAAGATTGCATTCCATACCTTTACAGAGAGGAGTATGGATACAAACACCTAAGCCAAAGCAGTGAAAGAGGGGCAAGATAGACAAAACATTGGCTCCTGGCACGATTTGACGTATCATAGTGGCGTCGCAGATGGATTCCGCGTTGATATTAAGGTTTGAGAGCATAACCGCTTTAGGAGCGCCCGTGGTGCCTCCAGAATACATAATTATGGCAGGGTCGGCCCCACCACGCTCTTCGTGATAGTTCCCTTGATAAAAATAGCTGTTAGCAATAAAATCTTCCCAGAGGACCACGCGACCATCGTTCATCGGGAGACGAACTTTTTTGACGTGGAGCAATCTGTAGAGTTTCTGTTTGAGAAAACCGAGGCCATCAGACGGACGAACTACGATGATACGCTCAAGCTGGGCGGTATCCCTTAGTCTATAAATCTTATCAAAAACCGCGTCAATCACCATGACGTATTTAGACTCGGCTACCTTGATGTAATACTCTAATTCCTTCTCTGATGACAAGGGATGGACCATATTGCAGACGGCGCCTACCATATTGACGGCATAAACCATAGTAATTCCCTCTGGGGTGTTGGGCATACAGATAGTAACACGGTCACCCTCTTTGACACCGTAATTTTTGAGAGCGCGGGCGGCTTTTTCGATTTTTCTAACAAAATTCTTGTAGGTAACCTTGTGGCCATAATAGGAATAAGCGATATTGTCGGGATATTTTTCGGCGGTCTGAATAATCATATCGACAATGGAGCAATCTGGGAATTCCAAAGTCTCGGGGATGCCATCTTCTTTGTAATATTTAAGCCAAGGGCGAGCGTCCTTTTTTGTAGACTTTTTCGTAGACTTGGTCGCAGTTTTTTTCTCTGTAGTTTTCTTCACAAAAATCTCCTTATGACTAATTATAGCACACTATGGGAGTTTTTAGGAATTTAGCATATACCAAGTAAGGAAAGCATTGCTAAAATTCAAATTGGGACTATAAGCGTAACTAGAACTATGGATATGATTAACTAGTTCATCTACGCGATTTTTGCCTTCTTCGCTGAGATTATCCCACCATCTATCCCAAGTAGCTCGTTTTTCACTGGTCAAATCTTCGGGGTCAGTGAGGGCAGCGACACCTTCAGTGCCGATTAAATCTTCGCTGTCTAAGATTTCATTTTTGATATCAGTTTCCCAAGTGTTGAATTCGAGAGATTCTGGCTCTACTTCTACTTCTTGTTCTGGCATTTGTTCGATATTTTCCTCTGGAACGGCGTTGAGCTGTTCGCGAAGCGTAGGCTCGGGGGCTGGAGATTCAATTGCTTCACCGAGACCAGTACGAGCAAGTTCTGGAGCGAAAGCAAAGCCATTCAAATCAAGGCCACGAGCGATAGCTTCAGGATTTCCAGGGATTTCTTTGACAAAGCTATAAACTGCGGGATGCTCGATGCTTTCTTCTATTAATTGTTCGATTTTGCCAGAGAAGGTGTTTTTGCCGATATCGGTAGCAAGTGGAACAATATGTTGGACACCATTGCTGTCCACGTTATTGACAGCGGCGATTTCGAAGTATTTATAAAGTTTTTCACCGTTATCACCGATGGCTTTGATGGTCTCACCGGTAGTAGTAGTAAAGACGCCATTGTCACCCCAAGTAAGCTGACCAGATTCATTGAGGCTGCCTGCGATTTCGAACTTGGAATCGCCGAGTGTGATGAAGGCCTTGACTTGATCTGGCGTATAGTTGACGCTTCTACCGTTAATCGTAGCTGCACCTTTAATAGTAGAGACGAATTTGCCGTTTTCGAGATTGGTAGTCAAGCCGCCCTTGGAAGCCCAACCGTCATATTTAACATCAATTTTGGCAGTGGAGGCGGATGGATCGACTGATTTAAGTTCTTTTACGGTTTCTTCCCATTTCCCCTTGGTCATTACAAGTTTCTTGTAGCCGTCAGCTTCATATTGCTTGATAATTTTTGGATCGGATGCGCTGACGCGAATTTCGGTGGGATTTGACGGGACCTCATAACTACCCTTAAACATACCGATGCCACTAGCCAGCAAGGTCTCTTTAGCTTCTCTGGCGTTTTCGGTTTTAATGATGCCGGCTTTTTCAAAGATACCAATTTTGTTTGGATCGATGGCAGCCATGATTTCTTGAGAGCCAAGGAAGATAGCTGAGCCAAGGAGGAGGCTTTTACCAGCCTGTTTAAGGCTGGCGGCAAGGCGATATTTTTTAAATGATTTATCTTTAGCTGTGACACTTTCGTAAATATCGTCCTCGATATTTTCTTTCATAATTTCAAGAGTCTCTTGGCCTTTTTTATTTAATAGTTTTTCGGCTCTAATAAGAGCAATATCAAGATCGAGGCGTTCTTTACCACGGTTATGATCGGATGAATATGAAATCAAATCTTTGCTCTCAGCATCGGAAAAGTTGATGCGAACCCTGGCTTCAGCAATAGCACTAAGGAGAGCTTTTTGATCAACTTTACCATTTTCTGGGTACATAGCTAAGTTGAGTCTATCAGTAAGATCGTTGGCGCTTTTCATATCATAAAGCGTGTCGCCAATACGTTGCTCGTGCTTGGAAACTTTTTCATTCTTGCTGTTATAGTCTTTACCACTAGCAATATCCCTGAGCATACGGGCGCGATCTTCGGTGACACGATTGCGCTCTTTGAGACCAGAAATAACGGAAGAGGCGCCAATGCCGCCTATAACGCCAAAGATAGCTTTGATGCCGGTCTGGGTGAGAGCCATAGCGGCACCGGCAGCGCCAGCAACAATCTCGGCAGGAATAAATCGACCAACCGGATTACTTTCGCACCAATTGACAATTTTATCAAGATTATCTCGGTGAGCTTCGGTGCGGACGTTACTCCTGACCTCAGCATGGTAAGCTTGAAAACCGGCCATAACTAAGCTCAAAGCTTTTTCGTGTTCGGCTTTGCCTTTGGCATTTTCAGCCACTTCTTTGTAACGCTCGGCAGCCTCTTTTGCGACTTCTAGATAATTGTTTGTATGTCCAGCATCGGCGGTTTTGGCTAGGATTTCGTTAATATCATTTTCAAATCTACGGTCGAGATCGGTAACTTTTTCGCCTCTTTTCAATTTGGTGCGGGCGTATTTTTCGATAGCGTGCTTGATTTTTGCGTTAGTTTTTTCGTCGAGTTTTTCGAGTTTTTCACCAGCGAGATCATGGATGTAGGCTTTCTCATTTTCTACAGCACTAAGAACAAAACGTTCTATCACGGCAGGACTTTCCTCTTTGATAATCTCAGTTAGAGTTTTGCCATCTTGATTGGTGCGGCCGTCGTTCAAAAATTCTTTTTCGTATTTCTTTTCAAAATATTTCTTGAAGAGGGTGCCTTTCCAGATTTTGGTGATGATATTACCCTTTTCTATTTCGGCATTAAGGGTCTGCTCGGCAAGATCATGGGCCTTTTCCCCGCGGTCGTGAGTCCAGTTGGCGTTGATAGCGGCGAGAGGACGACTATGCCTCTCTTCCATAGCAATCTCTTCATCTAATTTTGACAGTTCTTTTTTGAGATTATCGAGGCGTTCTGTTTTTTTAGCAATGTCTAGCTCTGTTAATTCTTGGGTAGCATTTTCATGGCTATCTATGTTCTCTTGGCTCCCTAAGTCTTCTTGATCTTCTAGTCTGATCTTTTCCTGAATGAGATCATGGAGTTTGTCGAGATTTTGTTGATTTTCCAATTCTTTATCATGAGGGAGACCTTCAGCAAAGCTACCTGTATCTCCTTGGTTTTCTAGTCTGATCTTTTCCTGAATGAGTTCACGAAGTTTGTCGAAATTTTGCTGATTTTCTAATTCTTGGGCTTGGGCTTGGGCTAGTTCTTTGGCCTGAGCTTGGGCTAGTTCTAGCTCTCTAGCAGCGCTAGTTTCAACTTCTTTATTTATATCTATGAGCTCGTCGCCTGCTGGGCTATTTTGGTGTTGATCGTCTGTTGGGTTATCTTGATGCTGAACGTTAGGTATTTGAGCTATCTTTTGGGCTTCGCGAAAGGCTTTGAGCCGTTTTTCAAAATCAGCCATTTCGTCCCATTTGGACTGGTTGATACTGGAGCTAACGTTTTTACTTGGATCTTTTTCTGACATTTTTATTCCTCCGCATCGAGATAAAAGTTCCTAAATCTCAGCATGGTTTCGAGGGCTACTTCAGCGAGATTAACACCAGAGTTTGTCATAAATTCGGTCATTTTTTCGTTGGTAAAGTCCGGCTGTTCGACGAGCTTTGCGAGCTCGGCGGCTTTTTCTTCAGAGAGAGCTTCGATAGCGGCACGGTTAATCTCGTCTTCCAGACGTTTTTTCATGTCGGCTTTTAATTCCTCTCTTATTTCTGGTTCGATATTGGTAATGCCTTTATCATTTAAAAGACTTTCTATAAATTCATCGATGGTTTGCATTTTTTTGTATGACCTTTCTTATAAGCGCTTTTTTATATTATAGCGCTTATTTTTAAAAAAGCAACAGCTCGGATGAGAACAAAAATACTATTTCTCCGAAATAGTATTTTTGTTCTCTATAGACTATTTACTAATAGAAAGAGATATTTTACGGCCATCCTTGTCAATGTCAAGGACGGTGAAGCTCTTGCGCTCGTTCAAGGTAAAGACTTTCTCTGGGTCGACATCGGAGCCTTCGCCGAGTTCGGAAACATGGACGAGAGCCTCGACCGCTGGACTAATTTGGACAAAAGCACCAAACGGAGTAATACGGGTAACTGTACCTTCTACCTTGGAGCCTTTACTCAAGTTCTCTACCTCGTGGAGCCATGGATCTTCCATGAGTTGCTTCATCGAGAGAGACAAGCGATCTTTGTCGATAGCAATAATCTTGGCGTCGATTTCGTCGCCAATCTTGACATAATCTGATGGATTATTGACCCGCTCCCAAGAAATCTCAGAGATATGAACCAAACCTTCGATGCCGTCAACATTAACAAATACGCCGAAGTCTACTACACCGGTCACGACACCGTGTACAGTATCACCAACCTTGAGGCTAGAAAAGCGTTCGGCAAGACCGTCTCTAATTGCTTCCTTTTCGGAAAAGATTAGTTTGTTTTCTTTCTTATTGGCGTCAAGAATGCGAACCTTAATAGGTTTACCAACAAGAGAGTTGAGTCTCTGCAAAATCTCGTCTTTATCGGCGCTACCAACGCGCGGATAATGCTCGGCGGAAAGTTGCGAAACTGGGAGAAATCCTCTGATTCCCTCATATTCGACGAGGAGACCGCCTCTATTAGCATCATAAGGGGTGATTTCGACAGTTTCGGCGTTGTCCATCTTGCCCTGAATCTCGTCCCAACCTTTGTCTTTGACAGCTTTTCTAAGAGAAAGTAGCACGTAGCCATCGTCCATTTCGGCCTCAATGACAGAGGCGGTGACCTTGTCTCCGAGCTTTACGTCTTTGACAAAAGAGGCTTCGCGTCTAGGAACTAAGCCTACGCCTTGACTCCCGAGATCAATTAGAATCTCGTGTTTTTTGATAGAGATAATTGTGCCATCGATAGTATCTCCGGCGATAACTTTTTTGGATGCATCCTCATTGGCCTTCAAGAGGTCATCCATGGTAACTTTTTTGGCATCAGCCATATTTAAATATTTCCTTCCTTTAGGCCCATTCAGAGAGTTTTTAACAGATAAAAAGGCCTCTGAATGAGCCTAAGTGCTTTTATTATAGCAAAATTGAATTAAAAAGTCCAGAGTGTAGTATAATGGAGGTATGTATTTAGCAGTTGATATTGGAGGTACAAAGACGCTAATTGCCCTCTTTTCTAAGCGGGGGCGAGTGGTTCGTCGGGTAAAGTTTAAGACTTCTTGGCAGAAGGAGCGCTTTTTGAGAGAGCTGAGAGCAGCCCTTAAACGGTTTTCTACCCCTAAAATAAAGGCGGTAGTAGTGGCGGTGCCGGGTGTTGTACAAAAAAATTGTTCAGTTAGGTTTGGTAATCGTGACTGGGGTGATGTTTCACTGGTAGAAATGATGCAGTCGCTCTTTGGTTGCCCGATTTACTTTGAGAATGACGCCAATCTCGCAGCCGCTTACGAATCTGTTAAGTTCCCGGGTAAGACGGTATTTTTGACCTTTTCCACGGGGATTGGTGGAGGAATTGCTGAAAAGGGGCAGATTTTGCCAGAATCGGATAGTTTTGAGCCTGGACACAAAATTTATACACTTGATGGCAAGACTTGTGAATGGGAGGATTTAGCGGCTTCGTCAGCTCTTGAAAAGGCCTTTCATGTAGATGCGGCAACTAACTTACGTGGCAAAAAAATGATGATGGAAATAGCGGAGCGCGTATATTTAGGGATTCCAGATATTGTTTCTAAATATGCGCCGGATACGATTGTTTTGGGTGGACCGCTTGGTAAAATTTTTAATCTTTATGTAAAATATTTACCCAAAATTGAGGGCGTCCGGTATGCAAGACCGAAGCGTCCACTTGAATCGGTGATTTATGGATGCTATCTTTTTGGAAAAAATCAGGGGTGATTATCCGAAAGTACGGTTCGTACGAGGAGATAGGTTTTCTTTTAGGCCGCCGAGGACAGTGGTGTTTTGCGATAATCCCGATGACACTGCTCCCCTACTACTACTGCATGAACTGGGGCATTTCTTGACAGGGTGTTTTGATTTTACAACAGAGGTGGAACGCTTGAAAATTGAGGTGATGGCTTGGAAAAAAGCTCGCGAGTTAGCGCCTTTGTATGGAGTTTTTATAGACGAGGACCTGATCGAGAGCGAGCTTGATTCTTACAGAGATTTTTTGCATCAAAAATCGCGTTGTCCTTCGTGCGGACTAACGCGATTTCAGACGCCAGACAAAATCTGGTATTGCCCTAAATGCGATCTGTGACTTAAGCAGCCTTTTTGGCTGGGCCACGGCGAGAGATACGACCACCTTTAGCACCAGCAACACGAGCGAGTGCAGGGTTGGCAGCAAAACCGCCGGTGTGGCCATTTTGGCCACCTTTTTTGCCAATACGAGCGTAAAATTCTTTGCCGTACTTAGCTTTGTTGGTAGCAGCGGCTTTCATACCGCCAGCTTTGGTTCCAGACATCGTGGAAACTCCATTCTGCCCACCAATTTACACTAATAAAAACATCTTTTCTCCCGACGGGTCCTGCCAGACCTTCTCCTCCCCACGTCGCTTCGGCTCCGTGGGGGTCCCCCTCCAGGTCTGTCACCCGTCGGTGTAACAGATGGTTATTTCAATAATATCATAGTGCTTTAGTTTTGTCAATAGTAAATTACCGAACATAAGTTTTTTATTTTCCCGAACACTTTTATTAAAAGTTCTGCACAAATTGTGGAAAAATAGTATTGACATTATGCATCATGTGATATATAATAGGGGTAACTTGCGCAGATTAAACTGCGAGGCTGCACAAGTTATATGTATGACCTAGAAAACCGCCCCTCTCAAATACGAATAAGGCGGTTTTCTCTTTTATCATTGCTAAATTCGCCCATCTGGGCGTTTTTTCGCTTTCGCTCTATCAATAATAGCGCTTCAAGCGAAGAAAACACCCATCTAGGCGAATTTAGCTAATGATAAAACATGTTTTTAGTTATAACTCCAGCCGAAGACGTGGAGGAAGTGCTCCCAGAGGGTGGGAGAAGTGGAAAAGGCTTCATGGTAAGTTTTAGTAGTGTATTCTTCCCCGTCTAACCTAACTATAAATCCTACATCAGTTAAACTTGTTTCTATTTGATCGTTTTTGATGCCAACGACAGTGATTTCTGAATCAGTTTTAATTTCGTGTTTGCCGTTCCACCAGGTCTCAAAGTAACCGACTGACTCATCTTTATTTACAACTGTAGTAGGGACGATTTCGGCACTTAACCGCATCAGTTCGTCTTTGCTTTCGGTAAATGAAGCTTCCCTGGTGTCGGCGCCGAGGAGGGCTAGACTAATGGTATGACCATTTATTTCGTATGCGCTGATAAGATTGTAACCAGACAAATCACCGATGTAGCCAGTTTTTACTCCTATAACTTGGCTCCCATTGTTTAGGCTGTCGCCTAGAATTTTATTCGTATTGGTTAATTCTCCAGCGACAGGGACGGTGTGAGTTTTTAACCCGACAATTTCTTTCAAAATGGGGTCCTTCAGAAGCTCTCCTGCGGCCCTTGCGAGGTCTTCGGCGGTGGAGGCGGTAGTTTCACTATAGCCACTAGCATCTACGCCCACAGTGGTGTTATTTAGCCCCAGACGGGCAATTAAATCGGTAGCGTAAGCCCGATAATTCTCTAGGCTGCCAAAAGCCCAGATAGCCAGGGTATCCGCCATGTTGTTTGATGAAGCTAAGAAAACAGAGGTGAGAGCGTCGTACTCACTGATTTCTTCCCCTATAGCAACTTTAGTAGTGGAGCCATTATGAGTGACATACCAGAGGTATTTATTGTAGTACTCTGGGGTGATAGCAATAGTTTCGCCGGTTTCACTTGGCAAAAACGGCTTTTTCTCCATAATGGCAAGACCCAAAATCATCTTGGCGGTAGAAGCGGTAGGTTGAGGGGATTTATTTGTGCCTTGGATAATCTTGCCATCTAGGCTGACGGCTTTTTGTCTAAAATTACCGGGTAATAGTTCGGAAATTTCAGGTAAATCAGGGGTTTTTAGAGTTTTTATCAGGGAGATATCGGTGGGGAGAGTAAACATTTTAACCAAAATCGTAATGACAATAGCTAAGAATATGCCGATGGTACCGATAATAAGGTAGAGTTTTTTCACTCTACAACCTTATTTTTACGTGGATCTTCCCAGTTGGTAGCGATATCAAGGCGCTCGGGATGTTCCTTAGTAAAATCACCTGTGTCGCAGACCATGCCGGTGCCGAGACTGGTTTCAACAGTACTGCCTCTGGGATGAAGTTTGAGATCGGCAGCCACCATGACGTAATCACCAAGCATTTTGACACCGTCTTCGCGCACCCAATATTCACCTTCTACACCACGGCGATGCATCCGAGCGACGATTTCGTCCATGGGAAGATTGTAGAAAGTTTCTTCCCCGGTGGGACCGTGGTTTAAACCCATTTCAGCATTCAAGACTGGACCGTCCCATGATGTTTTTGATAATAATTCGTTTTTAGAAATACCAGATGAGGAAACGGTTTCCTCTGTTTCTAGTGCTGACTCTGTCTTTGGATTGTTATTTACCTCGGGTTCCGTCTTTTCAAGTGGCGAAGCAAAGACGGTTTCGACGCCAGCGACTAGCGGTGAGAGCTCCTCAGTATTTGACAAAATGGCAGCTTCGGCGCCAGCCACTAATGTAGGGGGCTCTGCTGTAGAGACTGATGCATCGGATGAAATCTTTTGAGGTTCGGCGCTAGGGGCGTTTTCGGCAGAGCGATTTTTGACAGTCATTGATGTAGCAAAAAGTGTAGCGGCTAGAGCCATTGCGCCGATACGGCCTAGAAAGGCTCTTTCTCTTGTTTTTAGGACATTGGTTTGATGGTCTCGTGATTCATAGTTTGGGTTTGACTTCATAAATTAATTATACCATTTGTTCACCAGCTGGTGGCAATATCGAGTTGATGATGGTTGGTCTTGGCAAATCTACCGGTGTCACAAACAATACCTGTGCCTAGACTGGTCTCTACAAGGCTGCCTCGAGGGTGTACGTCCAAATTAGCCGCTACCATAACGTAATCGCCAAACATTTTGACACCATCATCTCGCACCCAATATTCGCCTTCAAAGCCCATATTATGCATGTTGCTTACAACTCTGTTCATGTTGAGATTATAGTAAGTCTCTTCCCCACTGGGGCCTTGAATGCGGCCGTTGCGAGCATTGAGCACTGGTCCGGCTTGAGGCGCTGGGGCCGGTTCTGGAGTTGACTCTGGGGCTGATTCTAATGGCGTGTCTGACCCTGTGGTTACTTCTGGTTCTGGCGCCGCTTCGGGTGCTGCCTCTGGTGTCGTCTCGGGTTCTGAGAATGCTTCTGGTGCTACCTCTGGTTCTGACACCACTTCTGGTGCTGGCTCTGGTTCTGATACTGCCTCTGCCTCTGACGCTACTGATAATTCTGGGGTTGCTTCTGGTACTGCCTCTGGTTCTGGCATCGCTTCGGGTGCTGCTTCTG
The DNA here is from genome assembly GCA_964406725.1 of uncultured Candidatus Saccharibacteria bacterium. Taxonomy (GTDB): domain Bacteria; phylum Patescibacteriota; class Saccharimonadia; order Saccharimonadales; family Saccharimonadaceae; genus Nanosyncoccus. Next base: position 20,981 of record CAYOSV010000011.1, read on the forward strand.
AGGCCATCGATAATTCTGGAGTTATCTCTGATTCTGATACCACTTCTGACACTACCTCTGGCACTGCTTCTGGAGGTGTTTCTGGTATCACCTCGGGCATTACTTCTGGTGTCGTCTCGGGTGCTGCTTCTGGCGTCGTCCCAGACACTGCTTCTAGCGTCATCTCTGGTGCTGCTTCTGGTGCCGATGCTACCTCTGGTACTGCCTCTGGAGCCACCTCTGTTTCGACCGTCGATTCTGATATTAACTCTGAGGCTATTTCGGGTTCCGATTCTGCTTCTGGTTCTGCTTCCGATAAAGTATTTTCTACTACACCTACAGTACTATCATCGGTTATTTCGCCAGCGTAGTATGTGGGGACTTCAACGGTTTTGCTACTAGAGATAATGTCGTGAGAATATTCATCAAAATTGACTGTAGCCTCTGCGGCAACTGGATTTGTCATAGCGACATTTTTTTTGTTTTTATTTGGCGTTGAGCCACTAAAGATACCAACGCTAAAAATAGCAGCAAGACCAACAAGAGTAGTCGCAATAAATTTTCTGAAGCCTCGATTTTTATTAACTTTTTTGCCGACCACCACTAGTGGTACTTCTGGATAATTAGTTGCTTCTGATTTATTCGGTTCATCTGGTTCATCTGGATTGACACCGGCAGCGCGGAGCTCAGCGTCGAGCTTGGCTATCTTCTCCAATAACTCTTCGCGTCTCTTATAGAGCTCCACCAATCTTAGGGTTTTATTACCAAAAGCTTGATTTCTGGCACGAGATAGATCGATAAGCTCCTCGGCATCTGCTTCTGTAGCTCTATTAAGAGATTCCGATTTATGCATAAGCCTATTATAACATATGTAGAAGCCATATTGTTTTTAATGTAACAAAATGCCCGGGCTTTTGCCCGGGCGGTATAGGGTTAATTTTCGATAAAAGCGATGTGGCCTTCACGGCTCCTTGAATTGTAGAAAGCCATGAATTTATATGGTCTGTACGCTACGTCATTGGTGAGGCTGGGCAACCCAGTTGTACAATATCCGACCAAGTTAAATTTGTCTCCAGAGCCGTCCTCATGTTGGATACTGGTAATCTTGATATCAGTGACTATCGACGTTACTCCCGTATAGCCGATGACAATAGTGAATTCTGCAAAGATCTTCGTTCTGCGATCAAACGAATACTTGCAGATATCAAAGATAGTATCTTTGTTTGGTCCGGCTACGATATTGTAACGCTCGCTTTCGATTTTAACTTTTTTGTCATCCATACGAATATCCCCTTTCTTAAGGTGCTACCCAGATACATACGCAAATGGGCTGTTTTTGGCCTCCTATTAGGCTGTTTTTGTATTATATCATACTTACGCTATTTTGGCAATACTACAAAAAAGAGTGGGCCTTCTATGCTCTACTCTTCATGTCTTGTCTTGATGGTGGGGATATATGGACTTGAACCATAGACCTCGTCATTATCAGTGACGCGCTC
>CAYOSV010000012.1:0-21197 GCA_964406725.1 uncultured Candidatus Saccharibacteria bacterium
AAGAAAAGACTGTGACAGACTTAACTTATCTTCAGGATATGACGGGTGGGATTGCAAGAACAATGAAAATAAGGTTTTTGATAGCATAAATGAGATTTAGACCAGATTTGCGAATGCTATTTTTACAACCTAACAGTGTAAAAATATCCCCGGCACGAAGCGAATAGAAAAGTTGCAGGTTATTCCAGTGCCAATGAGGGCAATATAGAAATAGATACAGCAGTCGCTAAGGATATTTTTACCTGACTTTATGTTGTAAAAATAGCAATGAGCAAGTCCAAAGCTATCAAAAACCTTATTTCATTGTTCCTAACATTCCTTGTCGGAATTTTATCGATGAGGAAAATAGTATTTTATTATTTTAGCGAAATCCCCATCCTTCTCGTCGGCACCTGTGGCGCACGACTAACCATATTAGTCCTATTGGATACTACCGCATTCCCCACTTTACCCCTGTTAGAGACCACCGCATTACCGACTTTATCCCGATTAGAAATCACTGCACCATTAGTATTACCTCTATTAGACACCACCGCAGCACCAGAACTCTGCCCAGTCACCGCCGTATCAACCGCCTTTCCCTGTTCCGACGGATTCCACGCCTTCGCTTTTGGGGCATTTTTGCTAGCATCCGTCATTATCTGAGAATCTCTATACCCTCGTACCATTTGACGATTCTGATTCACATTCACCCTCACTTGATAACTTTCGGTCGACGCCGTCCCAATCGTCTCCCCACTCTGCGCTTTTGCATAGGCCGAAGAATGAAAAACATCCTTTTTCTCATCTTTCATCATATATTTTAGAAAAGGATTTTTTTGAATCATCTTACCTCCAGTTTTACAATCGCTCTACTTCGGCAAAAGCAAAAACGCCACCGTTCCCGCTGCCGCTCCTAAAATAATCGTCAAAATCACCGCCACAATCAAGCCTACTTTCGAATCTTTTTCTGGCTTCGCTATAATCATTACTGGCTTCTTTGAGTCTTCCTTGGTCTTTGACGTCGCTTTCATCTTTTCCTTTGGCGTTACAGTCGCCGACGTCTTCCTAGCATACACATTTTTGGACAAAGGTCTCTTCTCGACTTTCCCCACATTGATAAAATTCGCTCTCGCCCCCGCCGACGTCGTCCCGAGTGGCCGCTTGTCCACTGTCGCTTTAACAAACTTCGGCCGGTAATCTTCAATCATACCAAACTTGGTAGCTCCACTTTTTGCAGGAGTCTTCACTGATTTTGTTTTCTTCGCCAGCATTTCCTCTAATTCATATGCTGTATTTCGAGCCGGCGCTCTGGATATTGCCACATTACCAGCGTTCCTACCAAAGTTAGCAACCGTTCTGGTTCTCTCAGCCGTTAGTCCCTCCGTTCTTGACGCTACCGGCTGTTTTGCCACCGGCTTTTTCGGAGCCGGCTTCATAACAATCGGTCCAGCCACCGGTTTTTTCGCTGCTACAGAAAGTGGCTTAGTAGCTCCTCTCCTATCTACAGGCACAAAATCAATATAGCGCTTATTCATAAAAATCTATTTTACTCTCTTTGCTGTCTCTATTATATCAGTAAATTCATCAAGTATCAAGCTCGCCCCACCAACGAGAAGTCCATTTACACCCGGCACCGTAAGATACGCCCCAGCGTTTGCCGGTTTTACGCTTCCACCAAATAAAACCGGTACGTTTTCCGAGATTTTTTTACCATAAATTTCTTTCAAATTTTCTCGGATTAGTTCCACCACCTCATGTATCTCGTCCGGCATCGCCATTTTGGCATCCTTGGTCGAAGAAATCGCCCACACCGGCTCATATGCTATCAAGACTTTTTCAATATCTTCTACCCCCACCTCTGACAAGCCACCAAACAATTGATCTTTTATCACATCCGCCGTCTCACCAAACGCTCTTTCACTTTCAATCTCACCGATGCAAAGAATCGGCCGAATCCCATTACGAATACAAGCCGCCACTTTTTTGGCAATCATCTTATCATCTTCATGAAAAATATACCGCCGCTCCGAATGTCCCACGATTGCATAATTCACCAAACCTTTCAGCTCCGCAAACGAAATCTCCCCTGTAAACGCCCCAAAATCCCGATAAAACGCATTTTGCGCCGCCAGTTTAATCTTCGATCTTTCAAGTTGAAGCGACAAAGGTTGAAGGCACAGCGCCGTCGGCGCCACCACCACCTCAAGATCCCGATAATTTGCAATTTTCCTCTGTATTTTGTGTAAATAAACCGACGCCTCCCCCACGTTAAAGTTTAACTTCCAGTTACCCACGATAAAAGTCTTCATGTTCCTATTATATCATATGATATAATGTAATTATTATGAAAAAAGTTTTAGCATTCGATATTGACCAAACCTTAAACATAGCAAAGACGCCGATTCCAAATGAAATCGCCGATTTACTCACGAAATGCCTGGATTATTTTGAAATCTGTCCTATTTCTGGCCAAAAATTCGACCAATTCTTAATCCAAATTGTAAACAGGCTCAAAGATGCCACTCCAGAGCGGTTATCTCATTTGCACCTTTTTGTGGCCCAAGGGACGCAATATTATAGATTTAATACAGCAAAAAACGACTGGGAGCTCGTTTATAATTACCCACTTACAGATGAGCAAGTAGCAAAAATCAGCGAAACCATCGAGCGCGCCGCTAAAGAATTAGGCTATTGGGAAGAAGACAGATTACAGCCCGGTGACGAGATTATCGAAAACCGCCTCTCCCAAGTCACTTTCTCCGCCCTCGGCCAAAAAGCCGGCACTGAGGAGAAGTACGCCTGGGACCCAGATTGCAAAAAACGCGAAAAAATCGTGGCAAAATGCAAAGAATACGCCCCCGAATTTGATTACGAAATCGGCGGCACCACCTCTATCAATGCCATCACCCCTGGTATGAACAAAGAATTCGGCATGACCCACCTTTTGGAAGAATTGAATGTCACCAAAGAAGATGTATTATACTTTGGCGACATGACCCAGCCCGGTGGCAACGATTACCCCGTCGTAAAGATGGGCATCGACACCATCACCGTCAGAAGTCACGAAGACACCGCCTACGCCCTGAGAGGAATATTGGGAGTTATCTAAGCTCTCAAAAACTCTTATTCTACCCCAAAGCCTTGCAATTTTCTATCAACCGCGTAGCCAGTGCTTCCTGCGCTTTTGCTGCGTTATCGTTATCTCCCGCCCACGCTTCTAGCGCCGGCCCTTGCACCGCTCTTGAGAACGAAAACGACACCGGCCACGCAAACGGCCCCTTCGCCACTACGGCAGCCAAATTATTCGTCGCTTGTTCTGGCGTTTGTCCACCAGAGAGAAATACCACCCCAGCACATTCCGCCGGTATATATTCATGAAGTAGCCTAGCCGTCGCTCTACCGATTTCCTCTGGAGTAGTTCCGCTATTTACCGAATTTCCTGCATAATTCTTCCCCGCCATCACCATATTGCACTTCACAATACAAGCTTTAAGATTTACTCGATGCTTCCGAAGCGCCCTAAAAAGTTCGTCCAGCACTCTACCAGTCGCTCTTGCACATTGTTCAATCGTGTGGTCTCCATCGTACAAAACTTCCGGCTCCACTATCGGCACCAACCCTGCTGATTGACAAGCCACCGCATATTCTGCCAAAATTCTACAATTCTCTCTAATCGCCGCTGTCGTCGGAGTTAGCATCACCCCCTCATCCCCTAGTTTAATCTCAAACACCGCTCGCCACTTCGCAAATCTCAGCCCCATCTGATAATACTCTCTCAGTCTCGCCGGAAGGTCATCTAGGCCTTTTGTAATCACCTCGTCATCATCCGCATCCGCAAGCTCAAGTAACCGAGTTAGCCCCTTATCTACTTTAATCCCCGGCACAATCCCCTTAGAAATCAAGAAATCCGGCACGCTTCTTCCGTCATCCATCACATCTCTTGCCGTCTCATCAAACAAAATCACTCCGTTCACATATTTCTCAAGACCCGGCGTATTCAAAATAATATTCCGATAATCATGTCTTTTCTCTACCGTATCCTCAATTCCTAATTTTTCAAACTTTTTCTTGATTGAGCCACCAGATTCATCCATTGCAAGAATCCCTTTACCCGGCATCATCATCGCCGCCGCAATCAGCTCCAAATTGCTCTCCGAAGTAGAAGTCGCAATATTTTCTAGCTCATCTATGTTTAGGGTAGCATCAAGCGTCGCATTTTCTACATTTATCCGCGCCATTTTGAGCGCATATTCCACAGTCTTACCCAAAATAAACCCACCAAACACCGTCGCCGCAATAATCGAATAAGCCGAAAGATGAGTAAGTCTATCAATTCTTTCTACCGACACATTTTCTACGAAATCTTTATATCTCAAACGATTTTCCGACACCCGAATTATTCTATCCTCTGGATAATTTTCTAGTCTCCCCTTATTTTCTTCCAAAAACACCAAATCCGCGTGTTTTACCAGTCCACCCAGATTCTCCACCGTCAAATCTTTCAGATAAAGCACCAGTTTTGTCCTCTTAGAATAATCAAGATATGCTATTATTCTATCTATCACGGTCGGAGTAAGATATGCCGATCTATCTACAAAGAGATAATCTACCTTATCCGTAGGTGTGGTAAAAGCTGTTTTTTGCTCGCGAGACGGCACCATATACGACACCCCTGTATCCGAAGTCAAAATATACCGATATACCCCAGTCGGCCCGTTGATTACCGGACCATTCTCGTCAAAGTGAAAACTCGTATCCGAAATCGAAGCATCCAGCCCCATTTTTTGCAAGACCTCTAGTGTAATCGCCGCCCCACCGAAGCTACTCGTCCGCGCCATATAATGATGCTCCGACGCATTGAAGCTAAAATCCAGCCACTCTTTCCCTCGTCCGTCCTGCTCAAAATTCTCTGTCCTCGGATCAAGATTTAGATAAACATCTTTTAAGACATTGCCCACTACCAATATATGCATAACCCCATTATACCATATCAAACCCAAAATCAACACAAGAATACTGTTGTATTTTTTACAACAGCTATTGACTATTTTTGACTTATTTATTATAATAACACTACCTATGGGCGAGAGCCCCTCTTCGGCTTTTCAAGCTGGGAATAGGTAGAAATAGACCTTTCAAAGGGTCTATTTTCTATCATCAATCATTACGCTATAATAATTAAATTGTCCATCCCCAGTTCGCTTAACAATCACACGAATTTTTAGTTTTTTCTTACCTACTATTCCGGAGACAGCATAATACTGAACGCCATCCTTTTCCCGAAATCTCCACGCCTCAATTTTAGTAGAACTTTTAAGTGCAGGTATGACTAACGGAAATAAATTAAGCTTATAATATTGTTCTTTTACTGGCCGCTTTTTACGGTTGCCTTTGTAAATAAGATGGATTCTACCCTCAGATGTAAAATGTACATACGAATTCAGAACATCACACCAGACTCGCCCAATACTATCATATTTAATGCGAGTTTCAGAAATCAATTGTTTTAAATCTTTCTGTACCAATTTTTTAGTACCTCCTTAATTCAAAACAATTATATCAAATTTGCAAATATTATGCAATACTTACTAAGTTCTGTAAAAACATAGCCTGAATTCTTAAACTGTAATCCTGTCAAATATATCGTCTGGTATAACTACGCCATCGCCAGTGCTGGAACGATAACGAACAAGAGCGCTTCCGATGATACCGGAAATCTAAATACTGCAACAGAAAGTGTATGCCCAAAAAGTTGGACGCTTCCTTCCAAAGTACAAATTGATAGCCAGAGAAATATAAATAGCTTTTCCCCGGTTCTGGGCGGGCATTACACCAATGGTACGCTAGTCAATGGGGCTACGATCGGGTACTTGTGGGGGAGTGAGGCCTATACTGGTGCTAGGCGGTACTACCTGTATTACAATGGTAGTAGCCTATCTACCGGCCGCAGCGCCCGCCACAATGGGCGCTATGTGCGATGCGTTAGTGAAGAAAAGACTGTGACAGACTTAACTTATCTTCAGGATATGACGGGTGGGATTGCAAACAATACGTTGGATGGTACTACCGCCAGCTTCACAGGGCGCAAATCACCACAAACTCGCTACCTACAACCTCGTTAGTCCTTTATCCTCCAGTAGCTGTAGAAGCTATAGACTGGAATAAGCTTATGGAGCCTGGACACATCTAATGTAGAGGCCATAGTCGCGAAGAATGCTGGAGCTAGTATATAGGTTATTACCATTGTAGCCCAGGCTATACCGTTTGGCACTGGTATAGGCCTCGTTTCCCCACCAGCGCCCGCGCGTAGTCTCATTGTACAGCGTACCATTGGTGTAATACCCGCCCAGAACTGGGGAAAAGCTACCTACATACGCAGTACTGCTAGATCCTCCACTTAGACTGTCTATCTGTGTTTTGGCAGGCAAAGTCCAACCCTTAGGACAAATGCTTTCGGTTGCTGGATTTATATTGGTCGCTGGATTACTGGACGTAGTGTTTTTCTCAATGATTGTACCAGCGGAAGCAAGAGCGTAGTTGTACCAGTTAGTCGGTAAATCACCGCTACTTGAAATCGTACCACTATGAATACAGCTATTCTCGTACGCTGGGCCCCAGCCACTAGAATTTCCCCAGCATTCTTTCCCGCTAGTGCCGTAGGTAACGTGCAGGATGTGACGGGTAGGATTGCAGGATTTTTTATGATATAATTAAAAGATAAACAAAGGAGTTATATTATGGCAGATTTTAACAAAATCTTAAATCCCGGCGACTACGAAAAAGGTGAATTAAACGTCGTCATCGAAATCCCCACCGGTTCAAATCACAAAATCGAATGGGATAGAGAGCACGCTTGCTTCATGCTTGACCGCGTCGAGCCAATCGCTTTTGCCAAACCTTGCAACTATGGTTTCATCCCCCAGACTTTGGATGAAGACGGTGACGAACTAGACGTTCTCATGATTACCGACCAACCACTCACCACCGGTATCTGGATGAAAGGTAGAATCCTTGGCGTCATGAAATTTGTTGATGACGGCGAAGTAGACGACAAAATCATCTGCGTCCCCGAAGATGACAGAAATAACGGTGACAAATATCAGACTCTAGAAGATTTGCCTAAGAGGACTCTGGAACAAATCGAATTCCACTTCAATCACTACAAAGATTTGAAGAAGCCTGGCACCACCAAAGTTCAAAAATTCGGTGATATCAAAGAAGCCAAGCAGGTTATCAAGGACGCCATCGCCCGCTACGAAGAATCTCACCCTGAAGTCGTTATCAAAAAAGGCGCTGAGAAATTAGCTGAAGACATCAAGAACAAACTCGAAGAACTCTAAAAGGTATTTTTAGAGCATAAATGAGACTTAGACCAGATTTGTTTGCGTAAAAATTACAACCTAACAACGAAAAAATGCCACAGCGTAAGCGAATAAAGGCATTTTTTCTTGACTTTATGTTGTAATTTTTACAGGCAAACAAGTCCAAGCTCTAAAAATACCTTTTAGAGTTCTTTTATGTTTGTCCTGATTTGCTCAGTCGTATCTCTGTCTCTCACTGTCACCGTATCATCAGAGAGTGTGTCAAAATCCACCACCACACACTTCGGCGTGCCAATCTCATCCTGCTTGCGATACCGCTTGCCAATATTTCCCGAATCATCCCAAGTCACATTCCCATATTTTTCTTTAAGAAGTACGTACACCTCCCGTGCTTTCTCCACCAACTCGGGCTTATTTTTAAGTAGTGGCGACACACAAAATCTATACGGCGCCAGATTCTCCGGCAGTTTCAAAACCGTACGTTTTTCACCATTTATCTCATCTTCCACGTAAGCGTTAGATAGCACCGCGAGGAACAATCTTTCCACTCCAATCGACGGCTCAATCACGTGTGGCACAAATACTTCCCCCGTCACCTTATCGCGATATTCCATCGATTTCCCCGACTCACGCTGAATGTTGGAAAGATCAAAATCCATCCGATAAGCCAGCCCCATCAATTCTTCAGACCCATTCGGATAGTCAAACATAAAATCAATTGTCCGCTTCGAGTAATGCGCTCTATCCTCCGCCGGCACTTCTAGCTCATGAACCGAGGACGCCTCAAGCCCCATCTCCTTTTCCAAAAATTCATGAAAAAGTTCTCGCATCTTTTCAAAGCTAGCTTCCCAATCATCCGGTTTCACAAAATACTCAATTTCCATCTGTAAACATTCCCGATCTCGCAGAATAAAATCCCGAGGCGAAATCTCATTTCGAAACGCCTTCCCTTGCTGCGCCAAGCCAAATGGCAAAGACGGATAAAAAGTATCTACTACGTTTTTGAAATTCGTAAAAATCCCCTGCGCTGTCTCTGGACGAAGATACGCAATTGATTTTTCTGAAAGCTCCGCGTCGTCATCCGGCAGCACTGCCCCCACATGCGTAGAAAACATCATGTTAAACTTTCGAATCGGCCCCCAATTCTCTTTACCACAGACCGGACATTTTACATGCAAGTCCCAAAACTCCTCAGAAGTCACACTTTCATTAATTCCATCCGCAATTTTGTCCGCCCGAAACCGACTTTTACATTCTTTGCATTCCACTAGCGGATCCGCAAAAGTCGCCGTATGCCCCGAAGCCACCCACGTACGAGGGTTCATCAAAATCGCCGCATCCACCCCATACATATCATCACGGTTTTCCACGAAAAACGTCCACCAAGAATCCATAATTTTCTTCTTAAGAAGTACTCCCAAGGGTCCAAAATCCCACGTTCCAGCAAACCCACCATACACATCCGACCCCGGGAACACAAACCCCCGCCTTTTACATAAACTCACAATATCATCTAATCTACTCATACTTACCATTATATCATCTCTTATAGAGATTTCGCAATTTTCAAAATCTCCGGCAGATATTTTTCTATATTTTTAATCCTAAAAATCACGGCAAGGTCTGCCGCGAGCATCAATCTCAGCACCTTAATTGCATCGGCATCAAACCCGCCATCCTCGTCAACCCGAAAAGCCATTTCCAATCCATCCCAAACATATTTTTTATCTTCCTCCAACTTTATTCCACTGGTATCACTGTATAAATTTAATTGCTCCCCCATCGTCCTCGCTAAATTCAAATAAAACCAAGCATACACCAAATCTATCGGGTACCCTAAATCTAATCCTAATAAACATTTATCTAGTATCTCAAATAACTCTGGATTATCTACGTGTTCTGCTCGCCTGTTAATTTCTTTTAGTATCTCACTACCCGCTTCCATCCGCACATAATCGCCCACGATATTTTTATAAAACCGTATCATTCTCGCTCCAGTTAGCACCGCAAGCTCAGTTTTTCCAAAATGTAAATTCGCTTCAAAAAGCGTAAACATCTCTATCGACCCTGCCAACTTGGATTTTGGTTTTCTTACTCCTTTTGCAATTGCCGAAACTTTCCCCTCCGGTGTAATCAAATTCAAGATTCTATCCGCCTCCCCATAGTTGGTTCGTCTCAGCACATAGGCATAAGTCTTAACGTCTTTAGGCATATTTTTTTGCATATTCCACTACATCCTTTGGCACCATAACATATTTATCAAGAGTCCCCACCACTCCATATGCTTTTAAGTCAAATTTTGCAAAATCTTTTTCACTCACAATTACTATCGGCACTTCAAAAGTATCCGCATAAGACGCCATTTCATTAAGAAAAGTAAAACCATTCGGACCAGTCAGCATCACATCTAGAAACACCAAATCCGGTGCTCCTATCTCCGAAATCGCCCCCATCGCACTAATCGCATCCCCAAAAAGCCGAACCTTAAATCCATTTTTTTCAAGCGTTCTCACTATACAATCGCCAAACACTCTATCACTGTCAATCACCAAAATCACTTCACACCCCAAATCGTTTTTTGACGAGCTACAGGTAGTTTCACAAAAAAACTCACTCCATCATTATGTCGCGTTGCCCCCACTTCCGCTTTCATGTATTTAGAAAATCGCGAAACAATATAAAATCCCAACGCCGAAGACCCCGGCCGCATCGCAATTTCCTTAGGCGCATACACTTCTTCTTTCATTTCTCGCCACACGTCCGAGGGAAGCGCTGGCCCAAAATCCCGCACGCTTATTTCTACTTTTCCTCCAGACTCGCACACCAAAAATCTTGTTTTTAATTCCTGGTCATCATATTTCATTGCATTAAGCACGAGATTAGAAACTACACTTTTGAGTAATTCAGGATTTGCATTTACCAGTCTCAAACGATTGGAATATTTTACTTCCATTTCACATTTTTTCCCACCAAACAGCGTCGCAACTTCTTTTATCACATCATCACAAAGCGCTCTCACCGCCACCGGCCCCATTTCAAATCCACCATTTGCCAGTTTTTCAAAGCGCGTCAAATCATCCACTTGCCGCATCGCTCTCTCGCTCACCGCCACCATTTCCGCCCGAATTCGCTCATCTTCTAGGCCGTTTCCATCAAACCCGAGTGCCAACTGCCTCAGTTCCAAAAGCGGACGCTTGAGCTCTCGCGCCACCACCATCGCACCTTGTACCTCCAACATATACCACATATTATACAGTTCTTAGCCAAAACCCGCAAGATTGGTATTTTCTCCTAGCACAAGCGCTATTCCCGATAGAGCGAGCACGGAAAAATGCCAAGATTGCGGGTTTTGGCAAGAAATGTCACGCATTGAAGCGGACAGTACTAAGTAGAGTGTTGAAATCATTTTCAAACAGCACCGAATCGGTCTGCAAAATCACGGTCTTATCACGCACTTTAAATACCACGACATACCCATTAAACTCCGTATCCGGAATAACCCCAGAATAACGGTTTGCTACAATATCATTATTTTGACCAATTGTCACCGACTCCAACCTCAGTTGCGCTTCAGACCCTTCTAGCTCCTTTTGGTACTTACTTACCACATCGTCAAACGCCGTGTCAAGAATCGATACTCTCAAAGCATCCAATGTCGTATTAGATACCACCCCCACCTCTATCGGATTGAAATACGCATTATAATCTCCACCTTTCGAAGCATCGCTTGCTACATACACGCTCCAAGTTTTTGGATACTCAAAAGTTAATGCGCCATAATCTTCCGGTCCCGCAAAAGTCCGATATGGCTCTTTCTCTCGCTCTGCAAATTGTTCTTCCAATTTTGTAGTGACCTGATCCCTTTCTTCCGCCACCGCCTCTGTGATCTTATCATTTACATTACTATCAAGCGCATCGTATTGCGTATTCATCCAGATGAATAGCCCAATAAAAGTCAAAGACAAAAGGCTAAGCGCAATAATCGCAATCGTCTTAAACAAAGATTTTACATCCTTTTTTGGTGCCACCATCACCGGCACCGAGGTTTGCGACATAATCGGTTGCCCCGTAATCGGGTTTTGTTCCATATTAGGCATCTGCGGTGCCACTCCCGGCATCTGTCCCGGCATTGGTTGGTTCATCATCGGCGAGCTAGCAATCGGCTGCCCCATTGTCGGCTGCCCTGGCATTGGTTGCGCCGGCATCGGTTGTGCTGGCTGTACTGCTCCTGGCACCTGTTCGTAAGCCCCCGGAATCGGATCTAATTTTGGCTGGTCCCCCATCGGCGTACTAATCGGCTGTGTAAACGCCGCTGTATAAACCGGACCTGCTTGCCCCGGCATTCCACTAGATTTATTATCCATAATCACATTATATCACAACTCTTACAAATCTTTAGAAAAATCTACTTCAAGCACCTCCACCTCATTTTTTAGATTCTTCAAATCTTCTTCAATTTCAGAAGCCAGTGCCAAAGCTTCCTTGTAATTTTCTACCGCCTTATCCAGCTCAAATTCATCCGAATTAAACCATTCTACCTTTTCATCCAATCTCTTAATTTTTTGGCTTAGATTTTGATTATCAGACATCTATTTCCTTTCTTTTAGCTTTACAATTTTCGCTTCCATTTCTTTCTCAAATGTTGTAATTTTTACAACACTACCAATCGAAATATCGCCAGTAAGAATAGCATAGCCTTGTTTCAAAATCTTCTCCGGATTTAGAAGCTCTAACATTCGTTTTTTCTGTGCCACATCGCTTTCCAAATTCCTAATTTCAAGATTAATTCTTTGTTTAACCATCCGAATTTTTTCTAGGATTTTTTCGCCTTTTCTATCTCTCGTGAGAAGCTCCGCCGCATTCGACGGCGTTGAAGCTCTTACGTCACAAGCGAGGTCGCACAAAGATTCATCTATCTCATGCCCCACTCCACATACTACCGGAATTTTTGAAGCCGCCACCGCCCTCACCAACGCCTCATCGTTAAAACAAGAAAGATCATCCTTACTTCCACCACCCCGAATTAGTACAACCACATCTACATCTGTCCACTCGTTAAAATATTTAAGAGCTCTTACTATCTGCTCCGGCGCATCCAAACCTTGCACCTGCGTATGAGCAGTTAAGACTTTCATCCCACCCCATCTAGCATTAATAATTTTTATAAAATCCTTATACCCCGCCGCATCCGTCGAAGAAATCACCCCAATTTTCGCAATATCTTCCGGCAAAGATCGTTTCCGCGAAACGTCAAATAGTCCCTCCTGAGCTAATTTCTTTTTTAACATTTCAAAAGCTTTTTTGAGTGAACCCTCCCCCACTGGCGCAATTTTTGACACCGTAAAAGAAAACTTCCCCCACTTCGTGAGTTTCGGTACACCCCGGACCACCACTTTCATCCCGTCTTCAATCGGCTGCCCCAAGCTCCACAAAGTCATAAAACATGGTATACTAGTTTCTTCATCTTTGATATTAAAAAACACCCACTTTCCCTGGTTCACTTTAAACTCACTCACCTCCCCCACCACCGTCACGCTCGAATACGCATACTCAAGCGTTTGATTGATGACTGCAATCAAATCAGTCGGCGTTAGATTTTCCACTTCTCTTACCTCTTATCGCCTGCTGATACGGCCAATATCCCGTTACAATAGTAAATATCAAAGATAGCGCCCTAGCCATCACTACCGTAATCAAAGAAATCGCCATCGCTTCTTCCGTTCCACCCAGCAGTATCCCCATCACCCCAGACATCCCGAGTTCATACGGTCCATAAGGCACAATTCCATCAAACACCGAACCAATCGCCTCCCCCACCATTATCACCGGCAAAATCTCCGGTCGCCCCATCGCCGCTGCCACAATCCAATACACCCCAATCTCACAAAGGCTATAGACAAATCCCCACACCGTAGGTTTAATCAACGATTTTTTATCTTTTTTGACAATCGTTACACAGTCATGAATCGAAAGAAAATAATTCTGCACTCGCTCTCGCCGAAACAAGCTTTTTTTGTGTCCAAAAGTTACCGTTCTTACCACAAAACTGATTAATTTCCCCACAATCATCGCAAACCACTCAATTCGTTTTTTGCTGCTCGCCACATAAATAATTAGCCCAAGCACCACAAACACCCCCGCATTCATCAGAAGCGACACCCAAATAATCCAAGTTGCCTCCTCCGGCACCGAACCTAATGCATAGAGAATCAAAATCGCGATGAGAGCCTGCACATAGTTTACCACCGTCGTAATTGCAAACCGAAAAATATAAAGAAAACTCGCTTGCCCCGCATCCACCCCATACGGTTTTAACCGATATGTAAGATACGCTAATCCCCCCACCGCTCCCGCCGGCACCGCTCGGTTCACAAAGTTTAATTCCGTCGAAATCTTCAGCTTTTCTTTCCACCCAAACACCATTCTGTATTTACTTTCAAGATACGAGAAAAAGATTTGCCCACAGGCATAATACATAAAAAGTTGCTCCGGCACAAGCAGCAGTATCACAAAAATATTCGCATGATTCAAATTCTCAAAAGTCTCAACAAACCCATCCCAGTTCTGATACACCACATATCCCACGAGTGCAAAAGTCGCTATCGAAATCACCGTCCGCCACGGAAATCTAAAGCCCTTTTTCTTTTCGGTAGCCATAATAAAATTATACCACTATAGCAAACTTGTTTTTGCCTTTTTTAACAATTGCGGTTTGATTAACCGCCATATCTTCCTTCACTTTCACTCCACTAATCGATACCGCCCCTCCCGCAATAAACTCACGCGCTTTTTTCTTCGACTCAGCCAGTCCCGTATCTACCAAAATATCTACCAAATTATTACCCTTAGCAATCGTCGGTAGATACGCCGCAAACTCAGTAATCTCATCTTCAGAAAACTCTGAAAAATCCGTGCCCCTGCTAAACAAAGTTTCCGACAAATTTTCCACCGCTTCTGCCGCTCCTGCACCATGCACTACAGTCGTCACACCACGAGCCAAAGCTTTTTGCGCCAATCTCATTTCTGGATGTTCCTTATGCTCCGCTAAAATCTTTTCGATTTCTTCCGGCATGAGCAAAGTATAAATTTTCAGCAAATTTTCTACCGCTTCGTCCGGCTGGTTCACCCAAAATTGATAAAAGTCAAAAATTGAAGTGTAATTACCAGACCCATTATCAGACGACGCCAGCCACACCGCATTACCCTCCGACTTACCAAATTTCTTTCCCGTCACCGGATCAATCACCAGCGGTGTACTCCATACATCCGCTCTTGCTCCTTCAAGCCGAGAAATCAAATGGATTCCACTCGTACAGTTACCATACTGATCTGCTCCACAAAGTTGCAAACTCACTCCGTATTCACGGTAAAGATGAAGAAAATCATACCCCTGAATCAAAGTATAAGAAAACTCTGCATAAGATATTCCCGACCCACCTTTGCCTATCCGATTCTGCACAAACTGCCGATCAAGCAGTTGCGTCATCGAAAAGTTCTTACCAATCTCGCGCAAGAACGAAAGATAATTAATATCTTTAAACCAGTCAAGGTTATCAACTAAACGCAGCCCGAGAGAAGCCGTCTCGGTCGCCCCCAGCATTACTTGTTCAACTTGTTTCTTTATGCATTTCTTATTATGTTCCACCTCATCAAGACTCTTTAGGTCCCGTTCCCCATTTTCTTTTGGATCCCCAATCTGCCCCGTCGCCCCACCGACTAATAAATACGGCTCATACCCATGTCGCACAAAACAAGCACACATCATGAGAGCCGCCAAGTTTCCAATCGTAAGAGAGTCCGCCGATGGATCCGCCCCCCAATAAAACTTTTTTGACTCCCTAGTGTCTAGTTCCTCCGGATTTTCAATAGTAGTCTCAGCTAAAAAGCCTCGATAGATTAGTTCCTCTGACAATTTCATACCCCCATTATACCATATTCTCGTAGTCCTGCGAATCGTGCGCCAAAAAATCGATAACCGCAATATCGTCCACAACATGATAAAAAATTTTATATACCATGCCTCGCTTTAAGTTCTGCTAGGTGTTGGTATGCGGATTTTGTATGACCTTGTTCCGCTCTCTCATAAGATTTTTCTATCTCAGCTACAATCTCAGCCTTTGTATATTTTTTTGTTAACGGATTACGCGAACGCTTCAAAACAAATTTTCTTTTTGGAGTAAGTCTGTTATTCATCAATGTTAATTCCGTAATTGCCATATCTGTATTATATCACGTTTATCCCTGTATCGGCAAAAAAATAACAAAGAAAATAATTTCTCACTCATTTTTTGCCGTTTAAGAGAGTATGCTATAATTATCTTATGTATTTAGCCGTACTTGGCCGAGAGCCAGAATTATCAAATGCCGAATTAGAAGCTCTTTTTGGCAAAATCAAGCCTTTTTCTAGTAATTTATCCCTTTTTAATAGTCAAACCACCCCCGACATTAATCGTCTTGGCGGCTCTCTCAAACTCGCCAAAAAATTATCCGAAAAACCTCTAGATTTCTTAAGTAAAACCGAAGGTAAAATCACCCTCGGCATTTCCGATTACAGCAAAAACGCTTCCAAAAAATCAGCTAGCAGCGAAGCCATGAAACTTAAAAAAATCCTCACTCGCCACGACAAAAGCGTAAGGGTGGTTATGGGAGATAGCGCCGTTCTTCCCACCGCCACTTCCCTCCACAACGGCCTTTCTGGCAAAAATCCCAAAAAATGCGAGCTCATCAAAGTCGAAAACGACTGGTTTAGGGTCATCGGCATCCAAGATATCGACGCCTACTCCCGCCGCGACCAAGGCCGGCCAAAAAGAGATGCTAAAGTCGGTATGCTCCCACCCAAACTCGCCCAAATCTTAATCAACCTCTGCGGCCCTCTCCCCGAAGGTTCCACTATTTTAGATCCTTTCTGCGGCACCGGCGTCCTCCTCCAAGAAGCCCTCCTCATGGGCTACTCCGCCTACGGCACTGATATGTCTGAAAGAATGATAGAGTATTCCAAGAGAAACCTGGGATGGTTACAAAAACTTGAAAATGGTCGTTTAGAGGGATTCCGGAGCGCGGCAGCGCGAGGAGAAGCGCCGGCCGCCCATGGCGATGGGCCGGCCGGACGCGGCCCGAAAAATGACCATTTTCAAGTTTCTACAAACAAGCGAGCGCGTCGAGAAAGTACTTTTCTGCTATCCGTTGGAGATGCTACGAATTTTCAATGGAAAAATATTGATGCAGTAGCGTGCGAAAGTTATCTCGGCAAGCCTATGAGCAATACCCCGTCAGAAATAATATTAAAAGAGCAAAAGCAAGAATGCGGCAATATTGTTTTAGGTTTTTTGAAAAACCTAGCTCCTCAAATCAAAAAAGATACCCCCGTCGTCATTGCCATCCCCGCCTGGCTCCGCGAAAACGGCTCCTATTCTAGGCTAGAAATACTTGACCAAATAAGCGATATGAGGTATAATGTTAATAATAAATCGCGCGAGGGACTTTTTTATTACAGAGAGGGTCAGATTGTCGCGAGAGATATAATAATATTAAGGAAAGTTTAAATGTCACACGTAAAAGCTGGAGGTACCTCCAAAAATATCCACAACAACCCCGGTCAAAGGCTCGGTGTTAAGCGTTTTGGTGGTCAAAAAGTCAAAAACGGCGAAGTCATCGTCCGCCAAACCGGCTCTACCAAGATTGCCGGCCCTGGCACCTACATGTCCAAGAACTTCACCATCCACGCAGCCAAAGATGGCGTAGTCACTTTTGTCAAAACCAAAAAATCCCACTTCTCCGGTAAATCTTTACCACGCGTCCGCGTAGAAGTTCGCTAATGAAGATTTTCTGGACCGACGGCAGCGCAGACCCTAACCCTGGCCCTGGCGGCTGGGCAGTTATCGACGCCGCTACCAAACAGCCTGTTCTATCCGGCAGCGATAAAGACACCACCAATATCCGCATGGAAGGCACCGCTATTTTGAATGCAATCAAATTAGCGGCAGACGAACCCGTCGAAATCCACACCGATTCCGAATTTTGGATTAATGTCCTCGAAAGATGGGCACCCACCTGGGAAAAAAACGGCTGGAAGAAAAAATCCGGCCCCATCAAAAACCTCGACCTCGTCCAGGAACTATATAATATATATACGAAGAGTAGCGTCAAACTAGTTTGGGAAAAAGCCCACGTCGGTACCGAGCTAAACGAACTCGCCGACCTCACCGCCAAATCCTCCCGCTAAAATACCATGAGCAAGAAATAAATTTACCATAAGCAAGGGGTGGGGGGTTGACTTTTTGAGGTGGATGTGGCTATAATTCTCTAATTTTAATTAAGAGGAGTTTTATGGTTGAAAAAGCTAAAGGTAAAAATGTGGGTGGAGATGGCGGCGGGGAAATTATCAAAATCACAGAAGGTAATTTGTATAACAAAATCTATACTATTCGTGGGCAGAAGGTAATGCTAGATTTTGACTTGGCAGAAATTTATGGGTATACCACGAGTGCTTTTAATCAGCAAGTAAAAAGAAATATAGAAAAGTTTGAAGGGGAGGATTTTATGTTCCAATTAACAATGAACGAAGTTTCTTATTGTTCAAGGTGCCAAAATGATACCTTGAACGTAGGAAATAGCAGTTCTTCAAGGTCACAATTTGTGACCTTGAACGTTCAGAGAGGCCAGAATATAAAATATTTGCCCTACGCTTTCACCGAGCAAGGCATTTATATGTTAATGACAGTCTTACGTGGTGAGTTAGCGGTGAAACAAAGTAGAACTTTGATTCGGCTTTTTAAAAGTATGAAGGACTATTATTTGGAAGGTGGCTCGCTAATTTCTAAAATAGTGGATAATAGTAATGATATCGCTAAAATAAAAACCGAGATTAAGGAAATCAATAGCGAAATGGAAAATGTAGTGAAAAAATCTGAGATTTCGCCAATGTTTTTGGATTTTTCCAAAGTACCAGAAAAACAAGAGTTTTTAATCATTAACGGTGAGATAGTAAAAGCCAAAGACGCTATTATAGATATTTATAGATACGCAAAAGAAAAAATCTATATTATAGATAATTATGTAAGCTATAAAACCTTACGATTATTATTAGAAGTTAAGGAAAATATAGATATTACCATATTTACCGATAAAAATAGTAACCATTTAAAAAATTCGGATTTACAAGACTTCAAAAAAGAGCGGCCAGATCTTAAAATCAAATTCATCTGCACCAATAAGACCATCCACGACAGATTTATTATTCTGGATGAAAAGATTTTTTATCTTGTAGGCAGCTCGTCAAAAGATATTGGCAAGAAAATGACTACAATTTTAGAAATCACCGACACAAATATTCACCAAATATTAATTAAGTCAATTAAAAAATTAGAAGAAAAATTTTAAAGGTAACCAGCCCCATAATTCAGAAAAACCACCACAAAATAAAACCCCTTACGGGGTTGACTTATTAATCAGTGTACGGTAGAATAGATTCAAGAGTTAATGATTATTTGCCTTTTTTAGGGCAAATAATTTTTATATGGAATAATCCATATAAAAGATTTATTTCTAAACCCATAAGCTCCCTCCTTTCTCCCCGCAAGTTTTTAAAGTGTCAACCCCGTGCTATCTACCCTAGCACACTCTGTTTTAGAAATCAACCCCCACCCCCAGCTTATGGTTAGTTATCTACTCTTTCCAATCTACTCTATCCTGGTTCTGCTTGTTTTTCGCAAAAAATATGATAAAATCGTAGCATGAAATCCGGAGGTAAACTAACAGATCTACCTACCTATGTGCTTATAGATGTAAGCAATATTCGTTCTTGTTGTCTCAAAACTTGCAACTTTAGAATTGATTTTTATAAATTACTTGATTATCTTAAGCAAAAATACCCCAAGCTTAAGGATGTACAATATTATGAAGGCATTGCCAAAAACGACAGACAAAAACTGTCTGAATTTAAAAAATTAGAAAAATCAGGCTATACCATTAAATCTCTCTCCAGAAAATCATACATCAACAAAGCTGTCATCAAAAATATCGAATGCAAAAAATGCCATCACAAAAACCGCGTCAAAATCTTACCAGAAACCAAAAAGTTAAAATCAAATGTGGACGTATTCTTGACCACCAATTTATTAGAAACCGCTTTTTCTGCCAAAAAGCCTACTCATATTATTCTTTTTTCTTGCGATGGCGATTATGCAGAGGCAATCAAATCTGCAGTTAAAAATCCGAATATTTTTATCACAATCATCGCCACTCCACCAGTCAAAGAAATCGAAAAAAATACTCTATCGACCAGATTAAAAATGTTACGAAGAGAAATCCCAAACCAATTCGAGCTAATTAGTATTGTTACTATCCAAAAACACATTTCATAAAAAATGAGAGTGGCTCCGAAGATACACTCTCGACCGTGAGGAATACATCCCCTGTAAGTATTATTATATACCAATCCGCTATCCGCGTCAATATAAATATATATATATAGAGGTAGTTGGCGAAAAATTTAGCATAAGCAGGGGGGTGGAGGGTTGATTTTTCAGGTTAAATATGCCTATAATACTCTAATTTTAATCAAAAGGAGTTGTATGAATAAAAAAGGAGAAAAGGATTTTAAAACTTGGATATCACTAAAAGAACAGTTACATTATTCTAGTAAACATCCAAGTATATCAAATGGAGAAGTCTGGTGGGCTTCAGTAGGTAAAAATGTAGGTTCAGAAATTTGTGGTAAAGGTAAAAAATATATGCGACCAGTAATAATATTTAGAAAATTAAATAAATATAGTTTTTTTAGCAATACCACTTACTTCAAAAAATCATAAAGGCAGTTGGTATGCGCATTTTGAATTAAACAACAAAAAACAAACTGCAGTAGTTTCTCAAATTGAATGTATGAGTATTTTGAGATTGTGGCGCAAAATCGGAGAACTAACTAACGGCGATCTCCAAATAGTAGAAACAACTTTCAAAAATTTAATCAAATAAAAAATACACCCTAGCTTCATCGGCTAGGAGATTGCGGGGGGTATCCCAAAGCTGCATCTGACGATGCAGGTACCACGTTTGCGGTACTAGATATATTATAGCACACTCCCCACAAAAAGTACAATACCCCCACGAAGTCCAAGGTTACGGGGGCTAGGTTGGCGAAAATCACGTCACAAACTCACAAAAAAAGTAGCCCTTGGCCCTCCTCTATACAGGGGTGGGTCGGGCTACCTCTAATCAAAGTATAGCAAATTTTCCTCTAAGCGTCAATAACCTCCCATCTCTTTTTATTACCAATAGATTTTTCAAGCCAACTAAATTTCTATACTTATTTAGGATTTTTAAGCATTTCAGTTCATTGATAGATTTGAGCCTACGCAAATCAAAAATCACATTTTTGGATTGCTTAATCGCTTTCCGTAAATTATCTTCATATGTTCTCTCGCTACTGCCTAAAGGACATTTTACCTCCCACATTTTTCCAATCATTCTAAAATCTGGGCTATTCGTTCCTTTTATATCACTCGGCTTTACAAATTCCACGTCTAGTCCACGATCAGCAAAAAATCTAGCCGTTTCATATTCATGTTTTTCTGGTGGCACGTTTAATTCGGAAATATCAATCTTACCCATTTTCTCATTTTTCATGCTATCTACCCTACCACACCATATTTCAAAATTCAACCCCCCACCCTTAGCTTATGGTTAACTCCACAAAGATCAAAGTTACGGGGGCTAGGTTGGCGAAAAAATTTGAAACGGCGACAAGCCCCGTTTCAAATTTAAAAAACTGAAAAAATAACCCCCAGCATAGCTGGGGATTATTTGACTATAATAAGAGCGATTGTAATACAATCGCTCTTATTATATTTTTTTATTTTTGTTTCTTAAGCCTTTATCCTCCAGTAGCTGTAGAAG
>CAYOSV010000013.1:0-19733 GCA_964406725.1 uncultured Candidatus Saccharibacteria bacterium
CATATTATGAGCATAACACCACTCTTTTTAATTGGCTAGTTATTCAACAAGGCCCTAGCCTTTACGAACTGCTTGCGTTTTAATCTCGCTTGAGGTATAATTATATCAATGGTAGTAGAGCCTAGTATGCTACCAGTTGAGACTAATTGTTGGTTACCGCCACTTTACAAGGACGGTAATCTTTTTCTTCCAGAGTCTGATTACAAACAGAAAACCACGTTCTCTATCCATAACTATTTCCTTTCTATTTCGGTTTCTAAAATAGGGGGATCTCTGTTTTAGAAATCAACCCTATACCCTCTAGAAATCTGGCATAAGTGTTTTATCCTCTGTTATTTTGAAGATACTGGTTCTGGTAAAATTAAGCAATTGCGATATCGATTGAAGTATTACTATTTTTAATAGCGGTTCGTGATATAATAAGGTTATGGCAAAGAAGATGGGCAAGACAACTAAAGCTAAAGTTAGTAAAGCTGACGGAATTAGCAAGGTCAGCAGGAATAAAAAAACTAAAAAATCGGAGAAAAAGAAGTTTCCGATAGGATTGCTTGCGGAATGCTTGGTAGTGATTGCGATGGTCGCAGGAGTGGTGGCGCTGTTTATTTTTAACAATAATAAGCCGGCGGATTATATCGTAGAAACGAACGCGTTTTTTGCGCCGTTTGAGTTTTATGAAGGGCGGGAGATTAAGGGGGTGGATGTAGAAATTATCAACAAAGTGGCGAAGTGGATGAATAAGAAAATCGATATCAAAGACGTGGAGTTTGACGTAATTATTGACAACGTAGAAGCGGGCAAAATCGCAGATGCGGGGGCGGCGGGGCTCACCATTACGCCGGCGCGTGAAGCGAAGGTGAATTTTTCAATTCCCTATTATACTTCGGTGCAGTATGTGATTTTTGACAAGTCTAATGCGCCAGAAATTCGTGGCAGTGATCATGTAGTATGGAATGCATTGGCTGGCAAAAAAATTGGCACGCAGACAGGGAGTACAGGGTATCTCTTTGCTTCTGATGAAATTGACGATGGGGTTTTGAAAGGCACCGGGACGGAGCTAAAAGGATTTGATTCCCACCAGTTGGCCGCGGATGCGATCTCGGCACACATGATTGATTTTGCAATAGCGGATGAATTGCCAGCGAAGATGATTGTCGATAAAAATCCAAATCTTGAGGCCTTGCCACTATTCTACGCAGGGGCGACTATTGAAGATGATTACCCAGTAGAAGAATCTTATGCGATTGCGGTAAATAAAGAAAAGACGGAGCTACTCGAGGCATTTAACGAGGTACTAGCAGAAATGCTGACACGAGACGCCGAAGGCAAAACCGAGATAGATAGATTAGTGCTTAAATATATGGGGTTCTAGGAGGGATTTTTGGTGGATAATTTCTTCCCTAAACTTGCGGAATTATTCACGACGCCGGAATATATTGATGCTCTTTTGCATGGTTTTTTACTCACACTTCAGATTTCGTTTTTTGCGGTGGTGATTGGGTTTTTGCTCGGGCTTATCATTGCTCTAGTTGAAACAGGCAAATCTAAGTGGCTTTCCCCGCTTAGATTTGTTTGCCATGTGTATGTAACAATTATTCGGGGGACACCGATGGCGTTGCAACTTTTTATTATGTTTTTTGTGATTTTTGCAATACGGGATTTCCCACAGGTGGTGACGGCAATTCTGGCATTTGCGTTTAATTCGGCGGCGTATTCTTCGGAGATTATTCGAGGTGGGATTTTGTCTGTAGATGCGGGGCAGACGGAGGCCGGACTAGCGCTAGGACTATCGCCTCTCACAGTTTTTCATAAAATTGTGTTTCCGCAAGCGATTAAAAATATCATTCCCGCGCTTGGAAATGAGGTGATTACAGTGTTTAAGGAGACGGCGATTGTTTCGATGGTGGGGATGTACGATCTTAATATGGCGGCAAAGGACATCGGCTCGGGGCAAAATATGGCGAGCTATGTGGTACCGATGTTTACTGCAGCGCTGTTTTACCTTGCTGTAGTATATTTGATTACTTTTGTGATAAAACGCGTAGAAAAACGGATGAGGAGGAGCGATGCCAGAGCATAAAGCCACAGATACAAGAGATGTGATCTCAGTTAGGGGGCTTAAAAAATCTTTTGGTGATAACAAAGTTCTTTCTGGGATAGATTTTGATTTGTATGAAGGCGAAAAAGTGGTAATACTGGGACCGTCTGGTTCGGGGAAATCTACGTTTCTAAGGTGCATCAACCGCTTGGAAGAGCCGACTTCTGGGACGATTTCCTTTGAAGATGTAGTGATTGATGATAAAAATATCCAGGAAATGCGACAGAAAATCGGGATGGTGTTTCAGCATTTTAATTTGATAAACAATCTCACGGTGATGGAGAATTTGACTTTGGCACCGGTGAAATTGCATAAGTTTTCTCAGGGTGCGGCGGAGGAAAAAGCGCGGAAACTGCTTCGTCACATTGGGCTAACTAGCAAGGCAGACGCATATCCTGCTTCCCTTTCTGGTGGGCAGAAACAGCGCGTAGCAATCATACGGGCGCTGATGATGAAGCCCGAAGTTCTTCTTTTTGACGAACCGACTTCGGCTTTGGACCCAGAATCAATTGGGGATGTACTTGCTTTGATTCACGAAGTGGTAGACAAAGGTATGACCACGATAATTGTGACGCACGAGATGAACTTTGCGCGCGAGATTGCCTCTCGTATAGTTTTTATTGATAATGGCAAAATCATAGAAGAAGGCTCACCAACTCAGTTCTTTTCGCATCCAAAAACCCTGAGGGTGAAAGAATTTCTTGATAAGGTTTTGTGAGTTTATCTTAACCTTGGAACTAGATTGTTTTGCTGACTCTTTGTTCTAAGGCTGTGGTGACTATTCAGAAGGGTCGTCAGAAGGAGCGTCGGTAGAATCGGTAGTTGTTGCTGTGGTCGACTGTTCTGCGGTAGAGTCAGTGGTCAATACGGTCGATTGTTCTGCCTCCATTTTTGCTCGCACTTCTTTTTCGATCATTTCGCGACGCACTTTTTCTTCAATCTCCGCCCTAAGTTCTTCATTCGTCTTCGGCGCAACCGGCGCATTAGTCGGTGCATTAGCTACTTGTTTTTTCCCAGTCGTCCTCGAAATAATCCAAGCAACGATCGCCATCACCACAAAAGCAAACGCCAAAAGCCCAGTCAAAGTAGTCAAGGTCGGCATATTAGTTTCTATCTCATAGTTAGAAAGTACCGACGCTATCGCATAAATCGCCACATAAGTTTCGCAGATTACCGAAGCGATTTTGAGCGGTTTCACCACTTTGATAGTTTCTTTGATACTCATCACGTTAGAAATCCAAAACCCTGCTCCCGCTAGTGAAGTTAAAATTGACAAAACTTTCATCCATACTGACGGTATATATTCCACAACCAATCCTGTACAATATGGCCTCTCTTGACTTTGACAACTCCTAGTAATAGATTCCATTGCTGGTGCTACTTCCCAAATTATCAAAATCCCCAGCACCGCCGCCAAAATCCCCGTAAGAAGTCCAACCAAAGCCAAAATCTGGATAATATTATCCCCCTTCTCCATCCGGATACAGTTATTCACCCCCACAAACAGCACAAAAGTCAAAACCGCCACCGTAGATAGGGCCTTCATAATTATAATCATAGTTGCATCATCAACGCTCTGCCTAACCAGTATCGCTATCGCACCAAGCAAAAATCCACCGATAAGTAGGCACACCGCCGTCCAAAGAAACCCTTTTTTGGTTTTGCTAATTTTCTCTAATGTTGGTTCTTTGAATAAGCTGTTCATGCTTTTTATTATATCACGGTTTTGGCGGTCTTATGGTATAATATATAGATATAAAAGGAGTTAAGAAAAAAATGAAAGTACTTTGTGTAAATGCGGGGTCGTCGTCTCTCAAGTTTCAACTTTATGATATGCCGGCGGAGATTTCTATCATCGGTGGATATGTAGAAAAAATTGGGGCGAAGGACAGTTTTTATACTATAAAGTTTGAAGGCAAAAAAACTGAGACTAAGAAGCCGATTAAAGACCATGTGGAAGCCGTAAAGGTAATGCTGGAAGAACTTGTGAACTACGGAGCAGTAAAGAAATTGGAAGAAATCCGCGGCGTGGGACATCGGGTGGTGCATGGTGGCGAAAAATATGCCAAGTCGGTGGTGATTGATGACATGGTGATGAAAGACATTAAAGAATTCACTAAGTTTGCGCCGCTGCATCATCCGGCTAATATCGCTGGGATTAAGGCAATGCAGAAAGCTTTGCCGGAGGCTACGCAAGTGGCAGTGTTTGACACGGCGTTTCATCAGACTATTCCAAAAATCCAATATATGTATCCAGTACCGATGGAATGGTACGAGAAATACGGCGTGAGGAAATACGGTTTTCATGGAACTTCTCATAAATACATTACGGAGCTGATGCAGAAAAAACTGGGCAAGGAAAAGATTAATTTAATTATTTGCCATGTAGGCTCGGGCGCTAGCATTACGGCGGTGAAAGATGGAAAGAGCTATGATACTACTATGGGTCTCACGCCGCTTGATGGTCTCATGATGGGGACTAGGTCTGGTTCGATTGACCCTTCGATTATCAAGTATATGATTGACGAGGCGGGGATGAAATATGATGCTATTGACAGTGCACTGAATAAGCAGTCTGGGCTCATGGGGGTCTGTGGTTTTAATGACAACCGTGATGTAGAAAAAGCGATTTCTGAAGGCGATGAAAACGCGAGACTTGCACTTGATATGTACGTGGATAGAATTGATCGTTACATCGCAGAGTATTACTTGGAGCTTGGTGGAAACGTAGATGCAATTGTATTCACGGCGGGAGTACTTGAGAACGGAGCGGAGACGCGTGAGTCGATTATCGAAGGCCTGGCTCCACTTGGAATTAAGCTCAACAAAGAAGTTAATGATGCGATTGCTAGCTTTAAGGAAATTACGAGTGGGATTATTACGACGGAAGATTCGACGGTGCCGGTGTATGTAGAACCGACCAACGAAGAAGTCATGATTATAAGAGATACATATAAATGTTGCAAATAATAGGTTCCTCAATGTAATGGTTCAGCCTGCATGATATAATATAACTATGTATGTGTCGGATTTAATTGAAGATTTTTTGGAACATTTGGAGATTGAAGGCGGTAGAAGTAAGCGGACGGCGGAGAATTATCGGTTGTATTTGGAGAGATTTTTGCAGATTGTCTCGGAAGTGCTGGGTAAAGACGATATTAAAGCGTCTGACATTGATAAAGAAGTGCTCCGGCAGTATCGTTTGAGACTAAATCGGCTAGGCTCGGAAAATGGCGGGGATGATCTCAAAGTGATTACGCAGGCGTATCATTTGATAGCTTTGCGTGGGTTTCTGAAGTACTTAGTGAGGCGAGATATTAAGTCGCTGGATCCTTCCCTGATTGTCCTGCCGCATGTGGTGCGTAAGCAGGTGACATTTTTACATTATGACGAGGTGGAAGATATGCTGGAACAAATCGACCTATCTACCGAATCAGGACTGAGAGACCGCGCGATTATCGAGCTTCTCTATTCTGGGGGGCTACGTGTGTCCGAATTGGTAAATCTAAATCGGGATTCGATTAATCTGGTGAAGCGGGAGTTTGTGGTGAGGGGTAAAGGTTCTAAAGACCGACCGATTTTTATCTCCGAGACTTGCGCAGATAGGGTGGCAGAATATCTGGATGCGAGGACCGATAGTCTTCCGGCGCTATTCTTAAATAATTCCAAAAATTTGCAGGCGGTGGATACATCTGGGAATTACCGGCGGATTACAGCGCGGAGCGTGGAAAGAATTGTGGAAAAGTATGCTAGACTTGCTGGGATGACCAAAAAAGTGACACCGCATACGCTGCGTCATTCTTTTGCAACGGATTTACTTATGAACGGGGCGGATATTCGGGCAGTGCAATCAATGCTCGGACATGCGGATATCTCCACCACACAAATTTATACCCACGTGACGGATGCACACTTGAAGGAAGTGCATGATAAGTTTCATAGTGAGACAAAATAGAACCTAATGAGAGATAATAGTTGGATCATATAACCTGACTAGGGTCGAGATGGTGGAGGCACGGTCGGAATTGACTGGCATCCAGCAGGAGCGGATGTAAAAGTCATAGTAGGCAGGTTTAGTGTCAACGCTGCCATTAGTGACGACTTTGGCACTGCCTTTGACGGCGATAATATAAAGCCCTTCCACACGAGAGATAATACTACCATCTGTTACTTGGGAATAAAGGGATTCATTGCTACTATAAAGAATGCGGGGGTAAGTGGAGGCTGGCTGGAATGCGGCATTACTGGGGCCACGAATGATAACTTGGCTGGGATCTGTTGAGCTAAGTTTGCGTACATTAAGGACGAATGGAGCTTTGTCGCCAGGATTATTAACAAGATTGCGAAGCCCGCTGCCACCGTTATATAAACTTGAGCAAGCAGTGATATCGTATTTTTTAATACTTTGGCCTCCTAACTCGGGGTAATCACTAGGATATGTATCGCCATCGTTATAAGCAAGTTTTTCGATTTCTGTCCAAAGATTTTCATATTTATTATCGCCAGTTTTTGCGGACTGGATGCCGTTGACGTAAGAATCGTGGATAAAGCGGAGAGCTTCGGCTTGGCTGTCGATATCTTCCCTAGTCAAAGTGGTCTCGAGCGAGGCTTGAGCGGCGGAAGTACTAGCAGAAATAACCGCAACTACAGTAATGGCGACCAAAGAAAAGATACCGATAGCAAATGCTACCTCTATCAAAGTATCGCCTTTTCTCCGTTTCATATACATATTATATCATGCTCATGACAAAATCGGAAAGCATATATGTAATAACGAAACCGAGAACGAGGAAGGGGCCAAAATAGACTTGATGATTTTTGCTTTTTTTGACGATGGGAAACATAATGATGCAGGCGGCGAGATTGGCAATGAGGAGAGCAATTATTGATAACCACGGATGACCGAGTGCGAGACCGATAATGGCGGCCAAGATCCAATCGCCATCGCCGACCCATTTACCTTTGGAGACCAGATACAAAATTAGATAGATACCGCCAAACAAAAGTGCGGAAAAAATTGGCATGGGAGTGAAGTTCGGCCAAGCACTTAATATGGCCAGAGCGATGGCAAAAACGGCGGAAATAATAAAACCGATACTGGGCAGCTCGCCATAGATGCCGTCATAGATGGCCAGAAAGGCGAGGCTCGAAGTGAAGAAAAGCGTAACAATGAAGATAGCCCAATTCATAGGACTAATCGTCGGGAAATCCGACAGAAGGTCAGCAGACATGGGGTTATTCAGGCAGAGGAAGTAGGTGCCAAGGCCTAGAAAAGCGAATGCTAAACTCAGCTCAGAAATTATCTCGGCGTAGCCGATGTTCTTGTGACAATGCCTACACTTCCCTTTTAGCATTAGCCATGAGATAATCGGAATGTTGTCGTGCCATTTCAATTGTTTGTGGCAATGGAGACAGATAGAACGGGATGGGAGTTCGATGCGTCTTTTCTCGGGCCGCGTCGCTCGCTCCCGTCGCCACGGGGCTCGCGCGCTCATCCTCGCGCTGCCGCGCTCCGGAGTCCCTCGGGTAGGACATTGTGCAACTACTTCTTCTCGCAAGTGCAATCTGCGGGCTTGGCAGCAGAGAAAGGAGCCGAAGATGGCGCCAATTATGAACATGAGAATGAGAAATAGAATCTGCATATACTTATATTTTATCATGAATGAAATAAAAAAACACCTAGCCTTCTGACTAGGTGTTTGTGACATATATTAGATTAGTTGTGGCCGCAGTAGATGCCGGCGCCTTCGAGTTTGTAAGTGAAGGCAATATATTTTTCACCCTGCTTATACTCTGGGTCCTCTCCACTACACGTAGCATTGAGGTACACACGAATATAGCCATTTGCTGTGTCATTGTCGCCTTCTTCAGCATTACTCATTTGCGGACAACCATCATCGCTACCTGAACAAACCGTAATTGTATGTACGGTGTAATTTTCGCCAGACGGATCGGCAAAGGTGTCGCCATTGGTTCTCAAATAGTCATCGATGAATTTGTTAAATTTATCGGTTTTTGTCTTGTTGGTTTTATCTATCGGTACATTTCCGTAGTTATTGGCTTGGTATTGAGCAAGCTGAGAGGCAAACCGTGCCATATCATCACGACGCTGAGTGTCTTTCTGACCACGTTGCAAGGCTGGGAATGCGATAAAGACCATTAAGAAGATAAGACCGGCGATAGCAAGGACTAGCACGACCTCGATGATGGTGAAGCCTTTTTTAGATTTGATATTGTTCTTAATCATATAATCCTTTCTTAGATTTATGACGCACAAGAATTATTGTGCGACGTATCTTTACTTTATAATAACAAAGATTTTTCAAAAAAACAATAAGAATTTTGAATAGCCACTAGGTGTTTTGGCAGTATTTACCTTTTTCTAAGACTTGGACAGCAGCGACGGAACGGTTGTTGGCGGTTTTTACAATGGCGTTTTGGTCTTCATCGCAAGTGGCGCCTTTGACGACGTAGATGGTTGGGCTATCGATTTCAAACTTATAGTTGTTGGTTTTGTTGACCGTATTAAAGCTATCTGTTACTGATGGACTGGCGGTTGCAACTTCACAGGGATTACCAACGGTAACAGAAGTACCGCAATCATTAATTATACGGATTTTGTAAACATTGCCACCGGGATCTTCGAGATTATTACCGTTCTTTATATAGTAGTCTTGGATGAAGCCAGCCCAGTTGCTATCTGAAGCGCCGGTAACTGGTTTTTGCACAGTATAAGTGGCGTCCGTTCCAGTCGGCAAGGCACCACGACTGTTATTGGTCTGATATGTTTTGAGTGCAGAGATGAGGGCCATGACGTTAGCACGACGATCGGCATCACGCTGAGAGGACCAAAGGCTAGGCAAGGCCACAAAAGCCATTACCATAATGAGTCCAGCAATACCCAAAACTAGAGATACTTCTACAATGGTGAACCCATTTTTTTTCTTCATATTTTAAGTATATCACTTATGCTTATAAATAGCAATCTTCACGTCTTGATGACTTAGGCTGAGACAGAATTTACGAGCGAATAGATTGGAAGCAAAGTACCACCTACCACCACACCAATCAGGCCAGCCATGATTACCATAAGGATTGGTTCAATCATAGTAGAGATGCCGTTAATTTGATTGTAAAGTTCATCTTCATAGACTTTGGCGGCTTTGCCGAGCATTTCGTCGATTTTACCAGATTCCTCACCGATACCGGCCATCTGTGGGACTAACGGCAACATATATTCCCTCTCTTCTAGAGATTCGGAGAGAGTTTTACCACCTTTCAAAAGTTCGATAGCCTTACTATATTCTGTCTCTACCACGGTATTTGAGATAGCATTGATGGCAATTGTCACAGAATCTACCATCGGGACACCGGTAGAAAGGAGCATCTCGGCGGTACGAGCAAAACGTGAAACATAGAGCTTTCGAAATAGACCACCAAAGATAGGAACGTGAATTTTGAAGGCGTCGGCTAATCGTCGACCAGTTTTGGTCTTTTTGACAAAGACAATAAGGCCGGCGATACCGCCTACTATACCAATGAGGAGGAAGGGCCAGAATTTACTAACAAAATCGGTCATATTAACCAAAACCTGAGTGATGGCAGGTAGTTCTTCTCCCATGTCCTCATAGAGACTTTTGACCTGTGGCACCACCACAAACATCATGAAAAGAAGTACGGCAACGATTACCACAAGAATAATGCCTGGATAAACCAGAGCGCCCCGGATTTTTCCGATCATGGCGGCGTCTTTTTCTTCCTGGTCGGCAAGACGTTTCAAAGCGACATCTAGGGTACCAGATTTTTCACCGGCCTGGATAAGAGCGAGATAAACACCATTGAAGATGTTGGGATGGGCCGAAAAAGCGTCGTAGAGGCTTTTACCAGATTCGGCGGCGGCTAAGATTTCTTCCCCGATGGCTCGCATACCGCGATTTTCGGTCTGGTCCACTACGGTACGAAGCGAAGCGGCAAGTGGCAAGCCGGCGCCAATCAAAGTAGCTAGCTGACGGGTAAACATGATACGGTCTTTGGTAGTAACGTGACTGGCAAACTTGGCTAAGGGGTTGTTGGCTCCCTCCTCCACGACGGAATCCGGAATGAGACCTTGCTCTACAAGTAAACGACCGGCCAAGCGTTCGTTGTCGGCTTGGATGCTGCCTTTGACCATTTTGCCAGTCTGTTTGTCTTTGGCACGATAATCATAACGTTTCACTTTTTACCTCTTACCCTTTGGCATAACGATTAAGCTCATTGAGATCTACGGCATAATCACAGGCGGATTCATAAGTAATGACACCGGCTTGGACTAATCTAGCAAGATCATGATCCATAGTCTGCATACCTTGGTCGGCGCCAGTCTGGATGACGTTGTCTAGCTGGAAAGTTTTGCCCTCGCGAATAAGTGAACGGACAGCGGAGTTGGCCACCATGATTTCGGCAGCTACGACACGACCGCCACCGATGGCTGGGACGAGACGTTGCGAGCAAATGGCTTGTAACATGCTGGCTAGCTGGGCGCGAATTTGCGGCTGCTGGTGAGCTGGAAAGACATCTACCATACGATCAACTGATTGAGCAGCGGAGTTGGTGTGGAGAGTGGCGAAGACCAAGTGACCAGTCTCCGCGATGGTAATGGCAGCTTGGATGGTCTCAAGGTCACGCATCTCGCCGATTAATACTACATCCGGATCTTCACGAAGTGCGGAGCGAAGTGCAGCAGAAAAGCTAAACGTATCGTAGTGTACTTCCCTTTGGACGATGACGGCGCGTTTGGAAGTATGAGTAAATTCGATTGGATCTTCGATAGTGATAATATGGACGGATTTTTCTTGATTGATTTTGTTGATTAGCCCGGCTAGAGTGGTAGATTTGCCAGAGCCGGTCGGGCCAGTGACCAGCACTAGGCCGCGTGGATAATCGGCAAAAGTACTGACTACGCTCGGCATGCCAAGTTCTTCAATTGGCTTGATTTCGTTTGGGATGAGACGGAAGGAAGCTGCCATTTTGCCACGCTCATGGAAAGCGTTGACACGAAAACGTGCAACATCACCAAAGGCAAAAGAGTAATCGAATTCTTTGTCCTTCAAATAGATATTTTTTTGCTCTTCGTCCAACGTTGCAAAAATGATATTCGCAAGCATATCTGTATTTAATGGGGGCAGACCGGCGACTGGAACTAGGGCACCGTCGATACGAAGAATTGGCGGAAGGCCATATTGAATATGAAGGTCAGAGGCTTTTCTTTTAACACATTCTTCTAGGAGCAATTCAACTCTCAAAGTATTGGCAGGGGCGGGAGTAGCCGGAGCGATTGGCGCTGGTGTTGATATTGGATTTTGATTTAGTTGCCCACTGTTTTCCATGATACTATTATACTCCATTGATTACGATATGTCACTAGCAACACGGTTAACCTCCTCGATACTCGTGATGCCCGAGAGGACTTTGAGTATGCCATCTTGGCGCATGGTGACGGTGCCTTTTTCTTTGGCGAGACGCATAATTTCGGCAGCGGTGCTGTGGTTGACAATCATTTTTTGGATGTCTTCATCTACAGTGATAGTTTCATAGAGACCGGCACGGCCGGAGTAGCCACCGGGAGTTTCTTTGGTGTCACGACCTTTGGCTAGCATGTAATAATTATCATCTCTTACTGGAAGACCAGGATAACCTAAATCTTCACTGACTTTTTCTACTTCAGCCTGAGTTTGAGGAATAATATCACCTACGATAGAATTGATATTGGCGGTTTCAAGATCGGAAGATTTGTAGAGATCGCGTTTCTCGGTGACACGACGAACCAAGCGCTGGCCAATCACGACGTTCAAGGTAGACGCAAGAAGGAATGGCTCGATGCCCATATCAAGGAGACGAGGTAAAATACCGGCAGCTGAGTTGGTGTGAAGCGTGGAGAACACCAAGTGGCCGGTAAGCGCGGCCTGGACCGCCAGCGAAGCCGTCTCGGAGTCACGAATCTCCCCAACCATTACTACGTCGGGGTCTTGACGAAGAATACTTCTAAGTCCCGATGCAAAGGTAAGGCCGGCATCCACATTAACTTGAATTTGATTAATGCCACCCATTTTGTACTCGACTGGGTCCTCCAAAGTCACAATATTGATTTCTTCGGATTTGATTTCTTGAATCAAAGCGTAGAGCGTGGTGGACTTACCAGAACCCGTAGGACCAGATGTCAGAATCATGCCGTTTGGTTTTCTAATTCCCTCTAATACCGCCCGGAGGGCTCGACCGGTCATACCCATTTTGTGAATATCCATGGAAACACCTTTTTTATCGAGAAGACGAATCACCACCTGCTCACCCCAAGTGACTGGCGAAGTGGCAATACGAAGGTCGACCTCCTTATCTTCGACGAGCACAGTAAACTGACCATCCTGCGGAATACGGTGTTCGTCGATTTTGAGGTTGGCTAAGATTTTGATACGAGAGATAAGTGCCGGAGCGACGTTTTTGGGGAGATCCATGATTTTTCTAAGCACGCCATCAATGCGACAACGGATAATGAGCGAATCTTCGAGTGGCTCGATGTGGATATCAGAAGATTTAGTCTTGACGGCATAGCTTAAAATAGTGGTTAAAGCCTTGGAGATTGGGGAATCCTGAACGATGGTTTTGACATTGGGATTATTGGCTTTTTGGATTTCAGCTTCATTGGTATCTCTTACCGCTTCTTTGACGCCGGTGAAGTCCCCGTGGTTTTTTTCGAGCATTTCGCGAATACCACGTTCGGACGACATCCAGACACGGACGGACTTGTTAATGAGGTTGGAAATGTAGTCGGTGGCTTGGACGTTGGTGACGTCGGCCATAGCGACATTTAGCATGCCGTCTTTTTCGCCGAGAGGGATCACCATGAAACGGGCTTGAGTCTCGTAAGGAATCGTGACTAAAATATCTTGATCAATTAGGATATTTTTGAGCTCAACATAGGGTACACCGATAATAACGGCGGTAGCATGGGCAACCATGTCGCCAGTGATGGCATGTCCATTAATAAGATTATCTAGGATTGACTCACCATCGGGAGTGGAGTTCTGGGCGTTTGATGCCAAAGTAGGGTCTACCAAACCTTCGGCAAGCAGAAGATTTAAGATTCTGGATTCGGCTTCTTTGGTTAAGATTGCCATTTATTGATTCCCCTGCTGCTCTTTTTCCAGACAGTTGCCGCTTAAATCGTAATTAGTACAGTCAATATAGGTTTCTACAGTAGGGTTGATTGCGCGATAGTTAAAGACTTCAGGATTCGGTTCATCGACGCTAGCTTTGATGGTTTCGATATTTTTAACAACAACTGAATTTGGATCTTTCAATAAAAGCCCGTTCACCACAAAATAAGACACAGCTACGCCGACAATGGCAGCGAGAATAGCGGTAGCAAGATCGGTTTTCATGATTGATTATTTCCCTCCTGGTTTAATGGTTTTGCTTGTGACGGTGATAGTTGATGGATCCATGTAGTATGCAGTGCCAAAGGCGGAAAATTCAACGCTATCGTTGCTACCCCAAGAAATAGTAGCACGGTCGATATTGAAATTGCGAATGGAATGTTCAACATTTCTTAAGAAGACATGCAGGTCTTTGGTAGTAGTCTCAATAGAAAGACGCACGGAGTTTGCATAAAGATTGTTACCAAAACTAGCAAGCTGAGTTTCTTCAGTGGGCCTCAAAGACTCAGGTGTAGTGCCGGAATCGCGGAAAATTTGATCAACGGAGGCCAGTAATGCTTCTTCGTTTTTGTAGGCCGGGAGAGCATCAGGGATGACACGGAGTGCGGAACAGGTCCTGATAAGGTTACCAGCGGCAATTAATTTTTCTCCGTCTTCGCCGGCGTCATCGTAGTTTTTTTCGAGTTCGCTATAGGTGTAATTTTTGCCGGTTTTTGGGTTAACACAGTTTGATTTGCTTTGATTGGCGACTGATTCGAGAGCTTTGTTTGAAGCGATGGTTTTTAAGATTTCGTAGCGGAGAGTGCCGACGAGGTTGGAGCTCTTGTTGGACACGTTAATACTATCAGGATTACAGTTCTTTAACTCATCGTCGGTATAAACTTCGCCTTTGGGTTTGGTACAAATACCAATATCTCTAATAGCATTGGAAAAACTCACGATTGACTGATCCTCAGCCATAATTACACTGGCGCTAAAACCAATTTTGGTAATAGATTTCATGACTACGGCGATGGCAGCGCCGAGAAACAACGTAGCACCAAAGACTGCGAGAATCATATATTGCTGGGCCTGAGTGATTTTGGCACGTTTACCGATTTTGATATCTTTGACTACGCTTACCATGTCTCCTCCTCGTATTCATTATATTCTTCATCGGTATTTTGGTTGGGGTCACTGGTAGGAGTATTAATACAAATAGTATCATCTTTTTCACAGTCAGCGGCGCGTTCGGTAAACATACTCTGAATTTGAGAGTACGAATCGGTGACGTTGTAACGACTATTCGGAGACAGAGCAATCATGTGGTGATTATTAAAATTAAAGACCTCGGGTGCAAAAGTAATAGTAGCGGAAAAACGCAGTACTAAGTTTTCTTCGGAATCACGACCGTTGGAAGAATCGCTAATGCTGATACCGGGACCACCTTCATCGCTATCAGGAACTAGTCGACATGAAGCATTTTCGGCGGTCCAAGTGATTTCGCTGGTTTCTTCGTTTTCGGTGCCGGAATAAGTGATGCATGAACTATTAAAATGTGGGACGTTATGAATACTACCATCTAAGCCAATATATGGTTCGTTCTCGCCTGGGTCTTTTTTGTACCAATCATCAAATTGTGGAGTCCGCCAAATTTTGACCACGTACTGATTTTCGTACAGTTCTACGTTGTAACCAGTTTCACTACGAAGTCTTTCGACGGCTTGCTCGGGAGTCTCGACTGGCTCTGGTTCGGTAGGGGTTTGAATAGTAGGTTCATCCCAGAGCGAGGGATTGTTGTTTTCCTCGTCCGATTCTTCGTCCGTTTCTTCCGGCTCTTCGGAATCTTCAGAATTCTCAGCGGCAGGATTACAACCTTCACCGTCAATTAGCCAATAAGCATAGTAGCCTTTGACCTGTCCTTTGGTAACAGTGGTGTCTCTTAAAATAGACCCTTCGCTGTCACTTTCGATAATGCAATAGGCAGGGATAGGATTATCGTCTTTATCGACATATTCACCATAATCATAGCGCATGTATGGCATGGATTTTTTGAAAGAATCGAGTACGGTATAATCGATGTCGGTACCACCATCTTCCTTTTTGGCGGCATCAGCCTGTGCCTCAAAGGAAAAGCTAGGTGCACCCTCGGTCAAATTGACGGAAAGCTCAGAAATATCAACGTGATCTTTGCCTCTCGGAACAATAGCGGCTAGAGTGTTGAAAGTACGCGAAACCATGACTTTGTTGTCGGTAATTTTAGCAATATTGCCAAGCTGGTCGCGGATAGTTAAGAAATCGCTAAGTTCGCTGTATTCATTAATTTTTTTCTCTAGATTGTCGATAGTGTTTTGCTTGGCAGCAATAATACCGTCCTGACCACCGGAGATCGACAGGAAGACTAGCATAACAATTAAACTGCCTGTAGCCACTACAATACAAATGAAAAAGACGAGATTTCTAAATTTAAGGGTTTTGATGAACTCGTTTTTGATGTCTGGTACTAGATTAATTTCTTTCGCCATTAGTCGTTTGTCCTTTCGGATAAGCCAATTACGACGGCGAATTCGGATGCTACTGGCATGAGGGCATGTTGCTGCTCTGGAGTGGTGCGGACAAGTTGCCAAGGATTACCTTTGATGGTAGGAATACTGGTCTTGGCTTCGATATATTCGGAAAAAAGCGGAATCATACTGGCATAGCCAGAAAGAATAATACCGCCAACTTTGCCGTTTAGATATTTACTTTGGAAGAAACGCACGGATTTAGCTAACTCAGAAGCGTAGTTATCCAAGGAGGGGTTTAGAATCTTGAAAACTTGGCCTTCAACTTGGTCTTCGGCGAGGCCAAATTTGAGGATGAATTGACGGGATTGGTCTTCGGTAACACCTAGTCCGGCAGTGACAGCATTCACTAATTGACCGAAGCCGCCTGGAATAGAGCGAACAAGTCGGGGCTTACCCTGAAAAACGATAACAAGATCGGTGGATTTTTCACCAAAGTCCACGATAAGATTGGCGTCCACAGCGCCTGGGATAGCTAGGGACCTTGCCATAGCAAGTGGTTCTGGCTCCATAGCGATTACGTTTAGGCCGGTTTTTTCGATGGTGTCGAGTACCGTTTCGGCATATTCCCTTGCGACGGAGCTGACTAGAACTTCGGTTTTGCTGGGGTCATTAGGGCTGGGGCCTAAAATCACGTAGTCGGCCTTGGCGTCGCTCATGGGCATTGGGACGTATTTATCGATTTGATATTTAAAGACTTTTTCGAGCTCCTTTTCTGGGAGGGTTTCGGTTTCAACGATAGAAGTAAAAGTTTTGGAAGCTGGGAGACCAACTGCTACGGATTTGGTCTTGATACCAGATTGCTCGACAGCACCCATGATGGCCTCGCTTAAATGTTTGCGGCCAAGCTCGGTATTGTCGGCGGTAAGTCTTTGCTCGATCGGTACATAAGCATAGCGCATGAGAGCCCAACCGGTTTTTTCGTCACCAGCAAGTTGAATAAGACGCATCGAGTTGGTACCGATGTCTAGCGAGAAGAAATCGCCCACGCCATGCAATAAGTTCATGGTTTAATTATAAGCTTAAACGTGGTTAATTGCAAGCTTTAGCCAATAAAATTTTTCGATGTTGCCGTGCTTGCCGTGAAGAACATTATCTATCTTTTTAATAATAATGAAGTCGTTACTTTTAAGCCATTGTTCAAATCTTTTTATGATATCTCTTCTGATGGTTTCGTTCTTTATGACGCCGTTATTTAAATCTTTGTCTTCGGCTTCGAACTGGGGTTTTAACATGACTAAGAAATCCGTATCGCTACGAGATAAGTTCATTTTAGCATATTTTAGTACTTTTGTCAAGGAGATGAAGGAGACATCTGCCAAAACCACATCTGGACTGCAAGTAAACCCAAAGATATCGGTTTTTTCATGCAGCTCTATCCTAGGATCGCCTCTCAAAGGGGATTTCATTTGGTTGGTTCCCTTTTCTACAGCGATGACTTTTTTGGCACCTTGTTCTAAGGCATATTCAGTAAAGCCGCCAGTGGAAGAGCCAATGTCTAGGACAATTTTGTCTTTGAAATTGGAATCAAAATTAAAGGTGCGACTGGCGCCTTTAATTTTGTAGTAACCTCTATTTTTTTCGTTCCCTGTACTCATAAGTATCGGTGTCTACGGATACGATATCGCCTTCTTTGATAAAGGCAGGGACTTTGATAACTACGCCAGTTTCTAAGGTAGCGTCCTTCATGACGGAGCTCGTGGTGTCGCCTTTTACCGCGGTCTCGGTATAGGTAACTTTGAGCCAAAGATTCTTTGGCAGAGTGAGGTTGATAGGAGTACCGTTATAAAATTGAATCTCCATTTCGTCACCTTCCTTCATAAAATCTTCGGAATTTCCAACCATATCTTTCATGAGTTCGTATTGCTCAAAAGTTTCTGGGTCCATGAAATAGAATTTTTCGTCGTCCTTATAGAGATACTGGACTTTGCGCGTGGTAACTTCGGCTGGTTCGATCTTTTCCTGGCCCTTGAAGGTCTTAGGAAGCAGTGCACCGGTAATCAAATTCTTGACTTTGACGTTGACAATGGAGCCACCACGGCCCATAACTTTTTGGGAATATTCTACCACCTTGTACGGCTGTCCATCTAGGGTGATAAGAGTGTTTTTCTTGAGATCTGTAGGTCCGTACATTTTTACTCCTTTTAATTATTAGAAACAAATGGCAAAAGCGCGAGATGACGTGCACGCTTGACAGCGATTGCTAACTCGCGCTGCTTTTTGGCAGATAGGCCAGTCCTTGAAATAGGCTCGATTCTACCATAAGCATCGATATAACGACCAAGAGTCTTGGCATCGCGATAATCGAAATAAATATCTTTGTCATTCTTGTATTTTTTCATATACTATCCTTCCTTCTTTTTTCTTAAAATGGAATTTCTGATAAATCCACTTCTCCTTCTGGAATGTCAGACGGCATATCGCTCGACTCGTCTGAGGACGAACTGCTACTCGTAGAGGTGGAAGGGCTATAACTTCCGCCATCACGAGAACCGACAGGGTTCTGTCCGACAAAGTTGAAGTCTTCTACGACGATTTCGGTGCGAGAGCGTTTGACGCCGTCTTTGCCTTCGTAACTTCTTTGATTGAGACGGCCGGAAACAAGTACGCCACTACCTTTTTTGGCGTAGTTTGCAATCATTTCACCGAGTTTGCCCCAGGCGACACAGTCGATATAAGAAACCTCTTCTTTGTTTTCGCCATCGGTGCCTTTGTAAACACGGTTGACCGCTACAGCAAAGGAGCAAACATTGCTACCACCAGTGGTGGTCCTGAGTTCTGGATCACGGGTGAGATTACCAGTGATGATAGCTTTTGAAAATCCGCGCATCCTAAGCCTCCTCTTTTTTATTACTATCTTCTTCGGCTTTTGCCGCTTCTTCATTATCGGCAGCTGCCTTGGCCGCAACGTATTTGGCACGCTTAGGATCAGCCTTTAAAATCATGTGACGGATGACTTCATCGCTGATATTAAGAGTGTTTGAAATCTTGCTCGGAGCTTCGGCTGGGAGCTCGACATTCATATAGTAATAGAGTGCAAATTCGTGCTTGCCGATTGGGTAAGCGAGGCGTTTTTTGCCTTCTGGCTCTTCTTTTACTATTTTGCCACCGCTAGTTTCGATCAATTTTTTGACCTTATCTAGGGCTGGGTCTAAATTCATCTCGAGATCGGGATGAAAGAGAATAGAAAGTTCGTATTCTTTCATATGACTCCTCTGGTTAAAGCAAACGCAGTTTGGGACTTTGGCTTGGTTCTCGCCGCTCCTAGGGACTCGCTTGCTGAGCTGATATTATATATCTATTATAGCACATAGTATATCTGTTGACAAGAGGTGCTTGACATTCATGTCGCTTGAGGTATAATGGCTAGCAGAGGATGATATCTGGAATCACACCCTCTGCTAGGTTGGGGGGAGACTATTTATTTAGTCTCTCTATTTTTTTCATGAACCCACAAGCACGCTAAACCAGCGAAGCCAACCTGTCTTTGACCCTAGCATATATGTAATATAAAATCAACCGCCTATCTCTGGCTTATGGTTATACTGGAAGCGTCTATGGTAAAAAGTTTTACTTGGCTTCTCGTGAATGGTTGATTTCACGCCTAGTTAATTTTACAACATATTCACCCAATCCTCACCTCGACTTTTAGTCGTCCGCCGGGCGTCGGTTCGGAAAAAATCAAATAAATTTGTTTTTTCGCTCACACTCCTACGGCGGTCGATCATGTTTTCAGACTTGCTAACGCAAATCTGAAACACTACTCGTCTCGGATGGGGAAATGTTAGTAAAATTAACTGGGTTCATCAAATATTCACTCAAAGCCAAAGTAAAATATTGTAAATTCATTCTTTCACGCAACGGACGTAAAATCCGTAGATGCGACTATTGTGTTCCGTAGATAGG
>CAYOSV010000014.1:0-18199 GCA_964406725.1 uncultured Candidatus Saccharibacteria bacterium
TTTAACATTGTGCAGTATGCGGCGCTTTGCTATATGATTGCTCAGTGTGTGGGGGCAAAACCAGGGCAATTTACCTTTATTACGAATGATGCGCATATTTATGAAAATCAGGTAGATGGAATTAGAGAACAGATTTCTCGGTATGAGGAAGCAGTAAAAGATGGCACCTTGCCAGAGGCGCCTAAATTGTGGTTAAACCCAGAGGTGAAAGATTTTTATAAGTTTGACTCGTCGAGAGATTTGAAGGATATTAAACTGATTGATTATAAAAATCTTGGCACGATTAAGATGCCAGTGACGGAGTAGCGATGGATAGTTTGGCGGAAAATAAAACGGCGCTCGGATTAACTAGAAACAGAGGTGGAGATGTTTAGTATTATTGCTTGTGTTGGCAAGAATCGGGAGCTCGGAAAGAATGGGGATTTAATTTTCCATATCAAGGATGATATGAAGTTTTTTAGAGAGACAACTTCGGGATATAAGATTGTGATGGGACGAAAAACTTGGGAATCACTCCCTGGCAAACTTCCTAATCGCACGAATGTTGTGATTTCGGGCAAAGATTTTGAGGGGCCGGATGAAATTGTACATGATATCTCTGATTTTGTCTCTAAGAACAAAGATACGGATGAGGAGATTTTCATAATTGGCGGTGGCAAGATTTATACGGAGTTTTTGCCGGTAGCTTCTAAGTTATATCTGACAGAGGTGGATGCTGGAGATGTGGCGGCGGATACGTTTTTTCCGGAATTTGATAAGCTTAAGTATGATAGACGGGTAATCAAGAAAGGAAAGGAAAATGATTTAGTCTTTACAATTTCCGAATATATCAAAAAATAATCTGAAGGAGGAAAAATGAAAGATTTGGTGTTTGATTTAATTTCGCAAGAAAAAACCCGACAAAAAGAGGGTTTGGAACTAATTCCGAGCGAAAATTATGTGTCGGCGGATGTACTGAAGGCGATGGGTTCGGTTCTTACTAATAAGTATTCCGAGGGGTACCCGTCTTTTGAGGGGATTGGTGATGGTGCTTCTTCTTGGCCGGAGGAGAAAATCGCCAAGGAGATTTTGCCAAATTACCGATATTATGGTGGGCAAAAAAATATTGATAGGATTGAGAGATTGGCGATGGATAGAGCGTGCCGGCTGTTTCATGCAGATCATGCCAATGTGCAGCCACACTCTGGTGCGCAGGCTAATACGGCGGTGTATTTTGCTTGGTGCGAGCCGGGAGATACGATCCTCGGGATGTCGCTTCCGGCAGGTGGACATCTGACGCATGGAGCACCGGTGACACTGTCAGCGCATGTTTATAATTTTGTGGGGTATGGGGTGGACTCTAATGGTGATATTGACTATGATGATATGGAATCTAAAGCATTAGAGGCGGATCCGAAGATTATCTTGGTTGGCTATTCATCTTATATGAAAATTCCGGATTTTGAAAGAGTGGCGAAGATACGTGATAAGGCAGTCAAGAAGTTTGGACACGAGATACTCCTCATGGCCGATATGGCGCATGTGGCGGGATTAATTGCGGGTGGCGT
Source organism: uncultured Candidatus Saccharibacteria bacterium (assembly GCA_964406725.1). Lineage (GTDB taxonomy): Bacteria > Patescibacteriota > Saccharimonadia > Saccharimonadales > Saccharimonadaceae > Nanosyncoccus. The sequence continues at coordinate 1,548 of CAYOSV010000014.1, forward strand.
GCATACAAATCCGCTGGATTTTGGGTTTGAAGTAATGACTACTACCACGCATAAGACGTTGAGAGGGCCGAGGGGTGGGTTGATTTTGTCAAAAGGCAATGTAGCTTCGCCTCTGAAGAAGCCAGAAAGATCGCTTAAAAATATCCCGATTATGATTGATCGGGCGGTGTTTCCGGGTTCTCAAGGAGGACCGCTTGAACATATTATTGCGGCGAAAGCGGTGGCGTTTGGTGAAGCTTTGAGGCCAGAATTTAAGAAATATGCGGAGCGGATTGTAAAAAATGCTAAGAAGCTAGCGGAAGAATTGAAGGCGCTTGGATTTGTCTTACAAGGTGATGGAACGGAAAATCATTTGGTGCTGATTGACTGTGTGGAAAGTTTTGATTTTGATGGGAAAATTTACGAACGAGCGCTGGACATGGTGGGATTAACTCTGAATGCAAACGCTTTGCCATCGGATAAGGGCGGTGCCTTTAGACCATCTGGGGTGAGACTCGGTACACCGGCGATCACGACGCGTGGTTTTGGTGAAAAAGAGATGGTAAAATTGGCTGATTGGATGAAACAGGTGGCGGATATTTGTGTGAAAGCTGGTGTGGAAGAAAAACTAGGTGAATATCAAGCAGAATTAGATAAGATAGCGGAAGAAGTGAAGGCGCTGGCGCTTGAATTTCCGGTGCCGGGAATATAGGGGTTTGTGATGGCGATAAAAAGAGTTGGCGAGGTAACTACGGCGACGAATGCGAATAGTGATAAGAGCGAATATGACAAATGGGCGGCTTTGAGGCAGGTGAAGATGGTGGATGATAAATTAAACGCTAGGGCAGGATTTCGGAATTCTGTAGGAATGAGCCAATCGGAGTACCAAAAACAAGCTGAAGAAGCCAAAAAACAGGGATTTGGGGCGATACTTAAGGAGGAGATGAAGAAACACACTTAAAGAAAAGGCAGTTTTGTGGTATAATATGGGTATGGGGGACCCATATTTATGGGGTGTTAGCTCAGTTGACTAGAGCACGGCATTCGCATTGCCGAGGTCGCGGGTTTGACTCCCGCACACTCCACCATTATTTGAAGATGAAAAAATAGACCACAAAGGTCTATTTTTTAGATTTGGATTAAATCTTGGGTGTCGAGGTCGTGGTCGGCGAGGGAAACATGCATGATGGCGGGGTTGTCGTAGGTGTTGTAGTAGTAGGTCTTGGAGGCAGTGGAATAGCCGCCGGTGTAGATGGTCTTTTCGAAACTGGTTTCGTCCATGTGGGCGGCACCTTCGATCATGGCGACACCGGTGAGAGTGTGGAATAAGCGAAGCATATTGTCTGCTTCGGTGCTTTTGACTGGATAGTGGGTGTTGAGGTAGGCGACACGGACAAAACGAGAAGTAGAATAATAATCACCCGGAATGCCACGCATCATTGAGCCACTACCAAATGGTACGAGGGTTTCTTTCTCCCATTTGACTTCGTGTGGGCGCTTGGGACTCAAATTCATGTAATTTCGTAAGTTTTCCTGGTGCCAGCTGTAACCTGGCTGATTGGTGAGGATGTCAACATCGTTTTTAAAGACTTCCATACCGTTTTTGGTGTATTCTACTACGATGGAACGGTCCTTGTCGCCGATGATGAAGTGGAGTTCGGAGACGGGAAATTGGTCGTTGATAGGCTTAGCTACAATCGCCGTGTTTTTAAGAGCTTCTTCTGCTTCGTCGACGGTGGCGAAATTCATGGTAACCCAGAGAGGGAATTCGTAAGCAGCGACGTTGGTTTTGTCATCGACGGCGTTTTCTTCGTAATTAGCATAACCGGGGAAGTTGAGCCCAGCAATGGCGAGGCCGGCTTCGCTCATACAGTCAAAATAGAGAGGAGTATTTTCGACGACGATGGCCATACCGATAATGGCGCCGTTTTGAGGTGTCATTTCGCCTAAGAATGCGGAGGTGTATTTGTACTCGCGGGGTGTGATAACGACTTTCTCGCCATATCCTTCGGTCCAATCGAGATTGCGACCAAAATACATGTTGCCTTTGTCGTCACTAAAACGTACCCCTGTGCACATAATAAAAATACTCCTGTTTAATATTTTTATTATAACATAAGCGGCGTGAAAAAATAGCTTAAAAAGTTTGGATTTAAGCTTAAACTTGATAAGCGAAAACTATCCGACGGTGGGTGGCATCACCACCGCCAAGGCTGGTACCGTCACAAGTAAAGAGGGCGACGTCGTAATTTTTGCCTCTAAAGGTGGCGTTTTGAAGGGTATTTAGATAGTAGCTACCACCATTACAATTATTGTATCCAGAATTACAGAGGTCTAGAGTGTAATTATCGGATTTATGGAAAATCCGAACATCGGCTACTTGATAAGTAGAAGTAGAACCATTTTCGGTAATGGTAAAAGTGGAGCCGATGCTAAGATTTTTGAGGCTACCGAGTAAATTACTGGAGTTATGTCCATAAATGAGTTTTTTGGTTTTGTAGATGTCATTATAGCTTAAATTTCTGGATATAATTTCGCCAGAATAGATGGTGACGCGATAACTAGGTGTACTGGTGTTTGAGGCAGCGTAGCCGTGAGAGGCTGTCCTTGCTGTGGATATTGTAGTGATTTTGGCATCACTACTAATGTCTTGGACATTCTTAGCTTGAGTTTGGCTGATTTTTGGCAAAGTGGGGTTTTCTTCGGTGAGGACGATTTCTGAAGAAGCCGCAATGGTGCTTCTGATAGTACCTGGTCTGACATTGTCGGCCATAATACCAAGCCCAGCTACAGATAAGAGAATTAGAAAATAATTTTTCAATTTAAACTCCCGTTACTATATACTCTGATTATAGCATATTTTTGTATAAAAGTCAATGTAAACAGGGGTGGTTTTGGTAATGTGTGAGTGCTTTATTTTAGAGTGGGAATATGATATACTGGGTTAATTAGGTGGGTGCAACTTAAAAAGGAGGGGTGTGATGATGGCTAAGATTTTGACTGTTGATATTTTTGAGAAGTTTTGTACAGCGATGCGAGGAGAGATTCAGATACGGTGTGAGCATGATCCGAGATGGGGCTTTGGTAAGAGGATACACATACTTGATCTGTCTGCTGAGATTTTTAATGTGGCGGTGAGGCTTTTTGAAATTGCCAAATCATCCACGGTGCCAAGGTCTTATAATGCAATTTATAATCTTTGTATGGACACCTTTTTTTACGAATCGGTTTCGGCTCATACTAATTTGGTGTCGGCGATAGTGACAGAGGCACTTGACTTTTGCTATGGTTGTGGTTTTGGCGGATTTGGTAAAGAGACTTCTAAAACTATAGATGGTTATTCTTATCGTGACATCATGGATACGGTGCGTCTGCATGACATAGCTGAAAATGAAATCGGTGATTTGCCAGATAATGGTAGTCGGGACGAAGACAAAAAGAGGCAAAAAGAATTGGTTTATTTGGAGGAGTATTTGGCGACCTTTTCGCGTAAAGAGACAGATTTGAAAATGCGGATTTTGGGTTTATTCTTAGGAATGCAGAACTAAACGTCGCCTACTGGCAAGTTGTTGTATTTAGCAGATAAAACTGCGGCTCTTTTGACGACGCTATGTCTTGATTCTCTAGGTCATCCGCCGATGATTTTGGAAAATAGTACATATGCGTCGAATCGTGATCGGGCTGAAATGGAGAAATGCGAATTTGCGGTGGAGCATGCCCACAAAGCCAGTGAGATGTGGGCGATTGACTTTTTCCAAATGAGAGAGATTGTAAAACACGATGAGAACTTTTTCTTTACGGCGCTAATTGTGATGGCTACTTTGATAGTAAATGACAAATGGTATAGTTGGCGTGAAGCGGAATATTAACCACCCACCTTCTAAACCCCGCTTGATAAAAGCGGGGTTTTTAAAAGCGGACTTTTCTTATTTCTTACGTGGTCGACTTTTTGCGGGGCAAAAAGTCGTCCAGTATCGCTCATTTTGAGATAAAAATACAAGAAACGATAGAATCATTTTATTTCGCAAACCGCTTTTCTTGAAACGAATAAATTCGTTTCATTTCAAAGCGGCTTACAAAATAAAATAAGCCTATCGGCTTATTTCTTGTATTTTTATTTCCCCTAAATTTTACTCGCTGGTGGAGCGTATGAGATTCAAACTCATGACCTCTACTATGCCATAGTAGCGCTCTAATCAACTGAGCTAACGCCCCGTGATGGGTCCATAGTTTCATTTTAGCATATCTTGTGCTAAAATAAAAGTATGAAGACGATTTTGACGGGAATTAGGGCGAACTCGGTGCTAACTCTGGGGAATTTCTTGGGGGCGATGCTACCGATGGTGAGGCTTTCAAACAAATATTCTAAAGAGGACTATAACGTAAATATTTTTGTGCCGGATCTTCATTCGATTATTTCAGAGATAGATGGGGATTTGCAGGAAAACACCATTCGGACGCTTAAATATTACTTGGCGGCGGGGCTTGAAATTAACGAGAACGTCCATATTTATCGGCAGAGCCGGGTGCCGGCACATTCGGAGCTTTGTTGGATTCTTAACTGTACGGCTACGATGGGCGAAATGAACCGGATGACCCAGTATAAGGAAAAATCCGAGGGTAAAGCATCTTGTAATGTGGGGATTTTTGACTATCCGGTGCTGATGGCCGCAGACATTTTGCTTTACTCGGCAAATTATGTGCCACTAGGCGAAGATCAGTTCCAGCATATTGAGCTGACGCGAAATTTGGCGGAGCGGTTTAATCATAAATACGGTGAGGTGTTTGTAATTCCAGAGGCCACGGCAGAGCAAGTGAAGTTTATGGAAGTAGAAGCGCCGATTAGGATTCGCGATCTGATAAATCCAGAGAAAAAGATGAGTAAATCTACCATCGCGGAGAATTCTAAGATTATGCTAGATGACGACCCGGCTAAAGTGACTAAGAAAATTATGAGTGCGACGACGGATTCGCTTGGGAAGATTGGATTTGATTTTGCGACGCGGCCGGGGATTTCTAATCTGCTCTATATGGCGGCTCTTACGAAAGGGATACTTTTGTCTGATTATGTGAGGGAGTGGGAAGGTAAAGAGCGTTATGGGGACCTCAAAAAAGCGGTGGCAGAAGTGATTTCCACAAGACTGGCGGATTTTCAGGCTAGGATGGCAAAAATTTCAGATGAGGAGGTTTTGGCTCTCTTCGAAGAAGGAGAAAAATATGCCAACAAAATAGCAAACGCCAAGCTTCTTGAGGCTCAAAAAGCGGTAGGACTCAGATAATGATCCGAACTGGTAAAAAGTTTAGTAAGCCAGAGATGTCGCGGGTGATAAATGGTGACATAGAGCTTTCTTCTGAGGAAGAAAAGCCGGAGCTGATACGGCTTGACGTGATGATGGCGGGGATTTACAAGAGTTACAATCGCTCGACTCTGCAAAAGTTTATCAAAAACGGGTTTGTGGAGGTGGATGACGAGCCTGTGTTGAAGCCTAATGCCAAATTTCCGATGGGGGTAAAAATTGATTTGAGGGTGCCAACGGCACTCAAGAATGCGGATGTGGAACCAGTTAAGATTTACGAAGATGAGAATGTGCTGGTGCTAGATAAACCAGCGGGGCTTTTATCTATGGCGAAAAACGGTTATTGTCCAGAGAAGACGTTGGAGGATTTTGGACTTTTGGTCCATCGATTAGATAGAGATACATCTGGGGTGGTGATTTTGGCTAAAAATCCTGAAACGCAGACGATGCTCCGCCGGCAGTTTCAGGATAGAAAGGCGCACAAGACTTATTATGCGATTTTGTCAGGGGTGCCGAAACTGCCTGAGGCGAGGTTAGCCCTTCCGATTGCAAGAGACCTCAAGAAACCGACTACTTTTAGAGTGGATCCGAGAGGTAAGGAATCTGAGACTTTTTATAAAGTTATTAAATCCGATGGTAAACATGCCTTGGTGGAGTTAAAACCGACCTCTGGGCGGACACACCAGCTGAGAGTCCATATGAAATATTTGGAACATCCGATTGTGGGGGACGTGATATATGGGGTGGAAAAGGGGGATAGACTGTATCTTCATGCTGGTGAACTCGAAATTACTCTGCCGGGTGGAATTAGAAAAACATTCAAAGCGCCACTCCCAGAGGAGTTTAAGAATGTATTTTGATGACCTGTCGGAAATCCCCAGAATTGCCGAAAAAACGGGTTGCGCGATTTTTGTGGTGCCGGATAAAGAGAAAGTGGGGATAAAAAATGCGTTTGTCCTCCAGCCTGAAGAAAAGACGGTGATTACGATTGAACAGGTGAGAAAAATGATAGATACGCTCGCTACCAAACAGATGACGGACAGATTTGTGCTAATTCGGCCGGCGGATAAACTGGGTGAGGAAGCCGAAAATGCGATTTTGAAAAGCCTGGAAGAGCCAAAGGAAAATGTACATTTTGTACTGATTACAGAGAATTTGTCTCGGTTGCTTCCGACGATTATTAGTCGGGCGGCGGTGTATTTTTGGCGGAAGGGCAAAAGTGCGATTTCGGAAATTCCGGCAGACGAAAAAACGAAGGTTTTGGCAAAAAAAATACTTATAGCGAACTCTAGGGATTTGGTGGGTCTTGCAGAAGAATTGACCGCCAAAAAAGATGGTGTGAGAGAGTATGTGCTTAATATCCTGTCGGTGACAATAGAAATGGCGTACAAATCTTACCTTTTGACAGGGAAGGCGGTTTTCCTAAACAAAATTCCAAAGTTTTTGGACGCTTATGATAATATTTCAAAAAATGGCCATATTAAACTGCATTTAGTGGCGGATTTGCTGTAATTGTGCTAATATATAAGTATGATAGCTGTGGCTTTAATGATGGCTTTTGCTGTGTTTGTGGCTTTTTTCATGCCAATAGAAGCCAAAGAAAAACCAGTAGAGGAGAAGTCGCCTAAGTATAAGGCTCAGATGAAGAAACTTTGGCAGGTGGCGCAGACGGCGATGAAGGAACATAAACCATCGCGGGCGGAAAAGGCGCTTCTTACGATTTTGAAGTTTGATGAAAAAAATGCGGCGGCTTATAACCGGCTGGGGATTTTGTACGCGAAATCAAAGAAATTTGATGAGGCAGTGGAGTGTTTTGAGATTGCACAGTCGCTTGATAACAATCCAGCTTCAATCCATAATGCGGGGCTAATCTATCTGGAAGTGGGGGCGTATGAGAAGGCGGAGATGGCGTTTCTTCAGGCGATCGAGCTAGAGGGCGATGTGCCGGCGAGGTTTATGGCGCTGGCGAAAGCGGAGGAGAAGCTTGGTAATACCAAGAAGGCGATTGAGGCCTTAGAGAATGCTTATGAGCTTGATCCGACCGTGGCGACGCTTCGGCAGATTTTGATGATTTATGAGGCTTCGGGGGATACAGAGGCGGCGACGGCGACGACGGCTAGGATTGAGGAGCAGATTGCGAGAGATAACGTTGCCAAACGTAAGCGAGCAAAGCGGGCAGCTCCTAGGGCGGTGATAAGTACCAATGGGGGTGCTGCTAATACTAGGACTAGGATAGTTAGAAAAGTCAAAAAACCGGTAGCGAAGCCTCGGACAGGGGTGAAGACTCGGGTGTAGGCTGGGGTGTGATTTGTAGTGTGAAATGTGGTTTAGGGGGGTAAACTGAGGTGCTAACTTGGGTGCGGCTTGACAATATGTCTGTTTAGCATAATCGGGATTGACTTTTTTGACGTTTTGTGCTATAATGAGGGCATAGGCTGAAATTGGGAGGCCTAAGAAACTTAAGAAGAGAAAGAGAGTTGCACGTTGTGGACCCCCGTGGGGGCTTTAGAAAAAGGAGGTACGCATATGCGTAATTTTAAGAGGATGTCTGTCGTTTTGTCACTTGCGATTGCTCTTACGAGCGTGTTTTCAAACGTAGCTTTTGCGGTGCAGAGATCGTTAACTTGGGATGATATCCCAAACTTGTTCTTTGACGATCCGCAGAAACCGCCAAAAGACATGCCGGTGGATAATCCAGAGAATCCGGACTACGATGATACTACGGATGAGGGGATTGATACTGGTAAAAATGACGAAAACGGCCCTGGCGAGTGCTTTGATTTGCCAGAGACGGCTGGAAACGAGGAATTGACTGGCGGAGAAGAGTTTGCCGAGGAGTCTGCTGGTGATGAACTTACTAATGAGGAGATTGCTTCTGAGGCATTTTCCGATGAGGAGATTATCTCTGAAGAGGCTCCCTCTGATGAAGAGGCTACTGCTGAGGAAGCGCACTCTGATGAGGAGATCGCTGGCGAAGTCCTTGAAGAAACTTCGGAAGTTCCCGCTGAGGGGGCCGAAGAAGTGGTCGGTGAGGAAGCCACCGCTGAACTTTCTTCCACTGTAAGGAAGGATTATCAGCAACCCAGCTTTTATGTGAAGCAGGGGTATGACGCTATCTCAGCGTTCGTCACTAATGATATGTCTAATACGGCGTATACCGGGAAAATTTACTTTATCAGGAACACAACCACAAACCAGTGGTTGATGTACAACTATAAGCCAGAAACGGCTGCGTTGTACTTTGATAAGGTGGAGGATGAGAACAATCTCAAGGTTCCCAGCAAGGAGGCCGATACTAGGGATGACGCTGCCGGGACGCCGATAAACGAAGCCAAGGTGCCTTTAATTACCTACACCTCATTTATGGGGATGTACTGTAATTGGCGCACCATTGACAATATTCCGTTCACTAAAGACGCCAATGGTAATTATCTGTACGCTACTTATGAGGTGCAAGATAACGGCAACGGCGGCGAAGAAGGCGGTAACGGTAAGGAACAGCAGGGGACAACAGTTTCCCCTAACTCCTATTATAAGTATACCGTTAGTTTGAATAACGGAAATACTTATAGAGTTTATGTTTCTAAGGGCGTGTCTTACAACGGTAAGAAACATGTCCTTTCAACAGCTAAGGCCGGCAAGGGAAAGACCCCTGACATTAAGGTATATGTTTACCTTAACGGTCAGCAGGTTGACCCCAAGTTGTACAAGGTGCAGTTCAAGAATAACAAGAACTGCAATGGCTATGGAGGGAACGAAAAGGTCTTTCCGTATATTCGAATCAAGCTTAAATTCAAGAATAAAGCTTTGAAGAAGGATATAAAGGCCATATACAAAAAGGGCTTTGGGTTCAGAATTAACCCCATCAGCATATCTTCGGGTACAATTTCTTGTAAGGGGTTTGACAAAAAAGGCGGCTTGAAAAAGCCTACCTTTACCGGTAAGGATGGTAATACTATCAAGCTGACCCCTCCGAAAGGAAATAAGGGAGACTATACCTTGTCGTATGACAATGGTAAAACTACAATCACAGGACGGAACAACTTTTATGGAACGGCGACTTTTGACTCTACGCCAAATTACAATAGTAATAAAGGCGGGAGTCAGATTTACTAACTCTCTTCTTTTCTCAGAAACCCCCCGAGCATATGCTCGGGGGAGTTTTTTGTGCTATAATTTAAACATGAGCAAGCTTTTGAAGCGTGGACTTAGCGTTTATAAGATTTTTTTGAAAAATAAAATCGCTATGTCGGTCATGATGCTGGTCTCGGGGTTGATGATGTTTGTTGCGGCGCTTCAGGGTAAGGGTAACAACACTTTGGCGATGCCGCTCGGTATTACTATAGCGGGGGCGCTGATTACGTTTTGGTCGTTTTATAGAGTGGGCTATATCAAGGCGAATTTGGACAAAATCAAAGACGAGAATGAACGGGCTGGAGCGAAGATGCTGCTTTTGATGCAGATTGGTGAGACTTTGATATATCTAATAGTGGCGGCGGTGGGGGTGTATTTACTCTTAAATCAGAGTTTGGTGAATAGGGTGCTAAATTTGATGGCAGGTGGTTTTACGACGCTTAATGGGATAACCGGGGTGATAAATGTGGTAAAAAGGTGGCGGGAGCGAGATTTTCGTTGGTGGCTTAAGTTGGTTTTGACGATAGTAGAATTGGTACTGGGGCCATACTTTTTGATTTGTTGCGATACGGTGGAGGGAGGTTGGTTTGTGGCGATGGGAGCGCTTACGATTGTGGCGGGTACGATTGAAGTGATTACGGCTTTGACGCCAGAATCGATTAGAAGCACCATGCAAGATGGTAAAGATATCGTGAGAATTTTAAAAGAATAATAAGGGAAAGGGAAAAATGGCAAAAAAGATTTTAATATCGGATCAGTGTAACTGTTTCTTTTTGGAGCGGGAAGAAAAGGAATTTGCGGAAGGACTGATTAACTATCTAATTACCGGTGATTTGCCGATTACCGATTCGGCGATTTGGCAAGATGCGGAGATTTTTACGAGGTTTTTGAAGCGAGATGTGTGGACGCTAGATGACGAACGGAAGCGGAATGCGATTAACGCGCTGATAGCTTATCGGATAAAATATGTGATTCAGCATTTGACAAAACTGGAAATTATAGAAATATTGAATGAGTTTTTTGGTAGTGATGGCAAGAAATTTTTGCTAGGAATATTTGAGAAGAAGTTTCATGCTTCAATCGACGATTTGATTTTGACTCAAGAAAAGCGGGTGGTCACTAAGAAGGACTTGGTGAATTTTAATAAAATTTTTGAATATCCGCAGTGGATTGAGTTTGATGACGAGGCTTTGCAAATTATTTTTGAAAAAATCCAAAATAATGAACTGACCGATGAGCAGATTAGCTATTTCCTGGGTGCGAGTGATGATATGAAGAATTATGATCAGTGGTTTACTGTAGCAAAACATGTACTGCTCACGACTAATAATCCACACACTTTTTGGGTGGCAGGGGATGTTCTTAGTATTATTTGGCGAGCAGCGCCGAAAGACAAAAAATCCCAAGAATGGTTTAACGATCAGATTTTTGAAATTTTTTGGCCACGGGTGAACAGTGTGTGGCCGATACTAAATAAAGATAAAATTGATTTTGACGAAGATGACGAGTCGGAGATTTTGGGTGATGCGATTTCGTGGCTGGAGATGTTGGATGATATTGAGGAGCGTTTGCCGGAGCTTGAAGGTAGGTATCAGGCTGTGCGGTATAGTACGGATGAAGAGAACTTCAGAGATACGTTTGCACGGTTGGTTACTTTGACTAAAAATAGCAAGGCTTCTTTGGATGAGATTTTGAATGCGTATTTTGAGATAGTTGATGCGGCGACTTCTGAGGAGGATGCGGGGGCGGTGGAAGATATTGCGGAAAATGAGATAATCCCTTTGGTTGAAGAATCAAAAGAAAAGAATACTCGCAAAATTATAGTTTTGGTACGACGTGGAGCGAAGTACGCCAAAAATTATGCTGCGACTCTTAAGCGTGAGCGCGAGAATATTGCTAAGAAGCTGATTGGCTAAAGAATTTAGCAAGAGCGTCTAAAAGATATTGCAAAATAGAGGAATGATAGTATAATAATTTTTATGGTCTTGAATCGTAGGGCCGATACCGTATTTTAGGAGGTGGACTGTGTGGAACTGTGGTAACGACGACAACTATGAGGATTTGGATTTGGAGGATTTTGATATCGAAGATTATGATAATTACGATTTGATCTTTAATAAGGCAAGTGAATATGGCAAAAAATATCATCCGGATGCTCCATCTGAGCACCACGTGGCATTTGCAAACTCGGTTGCCTATGCGGTGACTGGCGAAACTAATGGTCATAGTGGGGTTTCTATGCGTGAGCGTTTGGCTCATCGTTTGATTTTGGGAAGCTTTGGCTTCAAAAAGAAGCGGTGTACTTTTGATCAGGCGGCGGAGCTACTAGATGGGTGTTGCTACGGTATGTTGACCGTGCAGCATGCGATGATTTTTGATAGTGAGCGTTGCTACAACGATGCCCCTGGCGAGCCAGAAATAGCCCGCAATATCTTGGCGGCTACTATGTGAACTTGTAAAAAATCCTCCGAAGATGGTTTCGGGGGATTTTTGTACTAAACTTGGAAAAATGGTGATATTGTGATATATCTGTAGGTATGGGATATGCACAAGAGGTTGTTAAAAAATCCAAGAAAAAACATAGAAAAAAGCGTAAAAAATAATGGGTTATTCATCGGTAGAGGTTCTCCGTGCTTTTTCTGAGGAGCAAAAAGAACACTTAATAAGCTCTCCAATTCAAAAGAATAGTTTGACTGTTCGGAAAAATGTTACCAAAAAGAAAGAAGTGATAGTCAGAGTAGACAAATCGGCATATCAGGGAACGCCTCGTGCATTTATTGATAGTGTTTCGCCAAAAAGAGGTGTTCACAATCCGACAAGCTATATCTATTCAAAAAAAAGGCCGAGGAAAAAAGTTGACGGTGGTGAATACAAAGAAGAGGAAAAAGATGGTTGGGGTGACGAAGCTGCTAAAAATTTGCGTCAAGGATTAGGTCAATTAAGGCGGATGCAAAAGAAGGATCCGAATACTTTTGATCGGTGGGCGATAAAGTAAAGATAGCAGTATTATTTGCTATAATAGTTTTATGAAGTTGGATTATCGGGATAGAGCTCGAGGGATGCTAGTAGGTTTAGCGGTGGGGGATGCTTTGGGTGCGCCGGTGGAGTTTTTGCCGGGGCCTTCGGATGTGTATATCAAGGATATGGGGGAAAGGATAGCGAATTTTCATGAAAATATGCGGCTTCCTTCTGGAGTATGGACGGATGATACAGAGATGGCCTTATGTCTAGCTGATAGTTTACTGGCTTCTGGGGGATACGATTCTTATGATATAATGATGAAATTTGTGGCGTGGTGCGATAATGGATACCGGACTTACGATGGTAAACCGGCGGTGGATGTGGGTATACAAACAGCGCGGGCGATTGGTGATTTTAAGACTTGTCCGGTGATTTTTAAAGACGATGTTGCGGAATCGGCAGGGAATGGGGCAATTATGCGGCTGGCGCCGGTAGTGATAGCGACTGCCAAATTTGGGAATATTGATTTTGTTTCTAAGATGGCGGGGCTGTCTTGCAGGGAGACTCATAATTCAAAAACTGCGGAGATGGTTACACGGATTTTTGCAGAGATCTTGTTTGTAACACTAAAAGGTGGGACCAAACAAGAAATTTCGGCTTATGTAGACAAAAAGATGATTATAGAAAAAGATAGTGATAATTTGCGTAATCTTGGTGGATATATTGTGGATACATTTGCGATTGCACTTTTTGGGCTAATGAATTTTGATAGTTTTAAGGATGGGATGATGGCGGTGATTAGGTTGGGTGGTGATACGGATACTAATGGGGCGGTATATGGCCAACTGGCGGGAGCGTATTATGGGTATTCTGCTATTCCTAAGGAGTGGCGTGAAGAGGTGTATTTGGCTTCTGAGCTGGTAGACATAGCTGATAAGTTGGCGAATATGGAAAAGTGTCCGATTATCAGAACGCGGTTTGAAGGGGATGAATATTTTGAAGAAAACAATTAATATGGTGTGACCATTGACTTTGTCTGTATAGTGTGATATAATGGTAGTAGTAAGAATAATGGAGCAAAAAATGATTAAAGGCTTGATTAAGTTGTATAAAGATCGTCGTGAATTGACTTTGCTTGAGATTGCTTATTTTGCTTTGTCGGTGATTTCGTTTGTGGTTGCTGGCACGGTTTCTTTGTTCAACCAATCTCTTGGGGTAAGCATTCTGATAGTACCACTTATAGCTTTGGTGGCAGGTGTCGTAAATATTGTTGCTTGGTCACTGATTAAGATTTTTATAGAAGCTTTGGCAAACAAAAAAGACGAAACCAAGACTAGCAAAGCTACTAAGTAAGCATTCTTCGATATAAAAAATAGCAAACGGTTGTTTGTTATTTTTTTATCGCTTGGAAAAAGAAAAATGCCGCATAGGCGGCTTTTAACTCGAATTTGGTGCTGGAAGTAGGTCGGTATTTTTGCTTTGCAAAAATACACCTCTCTGCGTCGTTCGGAATTAGAAAAATAAATTTTTCTAATTCTCTCACTTCCTTGAGAGTGCGAACCTAACGGTTCGCGACCTACCTCGCAGACATTATAGAAATAAAATAAAGACCCTTCGGGCCTTATTTTATTTCTATGGTGCTGGAAGTAGGACTCGAACCTACGAAGGCCGAAGCCGAGAGATTTACAGTCTCTTGTCATTGCCACTAGACGATTCCAGCAGGTTGAGTTTATTATATCATAGATTTTACTATTTGGCTAGATAAACAGTAAAATATGATAAAATATTATTATAGTAGACACGTTTTTAGTAGATCTGTTAGAGCTAAAAATAAACTATAAGGAGGATATATGTCGAAGGAATTATTCGAAAGTCGGCCAACGAAACTTGGTAATTTGGTAAGCGACGTGAGAACTGGGCGAACTGGTTTGCCAGATTTGCAGAGACCTTTTGAATGGAGTGACAGCAAAGTGCGGGATTTGTACGATTCTATGTTTCGTGGTTATCCGATAGGATATGTGATGCTTTGGGAATCCCCTGATGAATACGATGACAAAAAGAAAGCCATTGGTGTAGATGATGAAAAAATTTACAAAAAGGCAAAAAATCTCATCATAGATGGTCAGCAGCGTTTGACTGCATTGGTGGCTTCTATGTATGGTGTTATGGTACTGGCTAAAGATCATGTAACTAAGCGCGAAATTAAAATATCCTTCAATCCACAAATTGCAAAATTTGAAGTTTGGACGTCGGCGTATGATAAAGATCCCGAATGGGTTCCTAAAATAAGCGAGGTGTTTTTGGCAAAAGAAAATAATACTTTTCCGGATTACCGAGCAAAATACATCGCCAAATGCAATGAGAGCCGTAAGAAGAAAGGATTGCTAGAGTTCACGTCGGAAGAGATTGTGGACATAGAAAATAACTTTAATGATTTACTCAATCTCACTGAGTATTCTCTTCCTTCGTTGGAAATTCATCACAATACAGACGAAGAAGATACTGCTGAGATATTTGTGAGAACAAATTCGGGTGGCACAAAGCTAACCGAAAAAGATTTTATTAAGACTCTGTTGTCGGTTTATGATAATGAAGTTGATGATAAAATTGAAAAATTCTGCAAAGAATCGCGCATTTCATCAGATAAAACTTCTTATAATCCTCTGATAGAGCTTGAATATAGTCATTTAATCAGTATGAGTATCGGAGTTGCATTTAGGCGGGCACGGCTGAAATATGCTTATATGATGTTGAGAGGCAAAAATCTTGAAACTGGTGAAGTGACTCCGGAACTACGTGAAGAAAATTTGTCCAAATTTCGAGCTGGCATTGATATGGTTATGGATATCAACGATTGGCATAACTATATCAATATTTGTCGTGAAGCAGGCTATATTGATAGCAATTTGATTTCTTCAAAAAATGCGTTGGTCTATATATATGTTATTTATCTGATTGCGAAGTATGACTACAAGCTCGATGTGATGGATCTTCGTAGCTATATACGTCGATGGTTTTTTGTTAGTATGGTGACTGGTTATTATACTGGTTCACCAGAGACTGACGTTGAGAAGATGTACGCGGATCTTAGAAACGTCTATTCGGCGGATGATTTTAAGGCTTATTTTGATAAATTATTCCTATCTAATTTTTCAAATGATTATATTCGGATCACTTTGCCGATGGAGCTTAACACGTCCGCATCGGTTTCTCCACAATGGAACGCATATCTTGCGTCTCAAGTGGTACTTGGATATCCTTTGCTGTTTAGCACGATGACATTGCAGAATTATTTAACAGAAGGTGCCTCAGGAGAGAAAAAGGCAATTGATAAACATCATATTTTTCCAAGGGATTATCTTGAGGATGTCCTTGGGATAGATGACGTGAGGGATCGAAATCAGGTTGCCAATTTTACGTATATCGATTATGATACAAATATAACAATCAGTAATGATCCTCCATCAGTTTATGTTCCGAAGTTTCGAGAAAAATTAGGAGAGCAGGAATTTGGAAAGGTTTGTGCTATGCATGCACTTCCGGTTGGCTTTGAGACGATGGAGTATTTTGATTTTCTTGAAAAAAGACGTGGGTTGATGGCCGAGATTATTGCAAAAGCCTATGATAGACTTTGTGGAATGTGACAATAAAAATGGAGCCGTCTACCAGGTTTGAACTGGTGACCTCATCCTTACCATGGATGCGCTCTACCAACTGAGCTAAGACGGCTCGTACCTAACTTACATTATATGTGATTTTTAAGATTTTTTCAAGATAAATATAGTATAATATAGAAAAAGTAGAAAGGAGTAGTATCAAAATGTTTAGTTTAGAGGGAAAGGTAGCTGCGGTATCTGGTGCATCTTCAGGTCTAGGGCAGCAGATGGCACTGGCTCTTGCGCGGCAGGGCGCTAGCTTGGTGATTATGGCGCGACGGTTGGAAAGACTGGAGGAATTTAAGCCGAAACTACTAAAAGAAGGTGCTCCTGAGGTCCTTACGATTAAATGCGATGTGACTTCTACGGAAGATATTAATAAGGCGGCTTCTGAAGCCGAGAAGAAATTTGGCCATGTAGATATTCTTTTAAACTGTGCGGGGTCTTCTAAAGATAAAGGTGTACTCGACATGAACGATGAAGAATGGGATTTTACGATTGCGACGGATGAGACGAGCGTGTTTAAGATGACGCGGGCGTTTGGTAAGATTATGAAGAAAAATCATTACGGACGGATTATCAATATCGCTTCGATGTATGGTTTGGTGGGGAACACAGAGATTCC
>CAYOSV010000015.1:0-17983 GCA_964406725.1 uncultured Candidatus Saccharibacteria bacterium
CGCTGTGTCCAGGCTCCATAAGCTTACCATGATTTCTACATCCGCTGTGTCCAGGTTTCATAAGCTTATTCCAGTCTATAGCTTCTACAGCTACTGGAGGATGGGGAGATGTCGCTATTGCTTTCTTTTAGCGAAAGCAAAATATTTAAAATAACAGAAGGTATAACACTCATGCCGTATTTCTAGGTGGGTGGGGGGTTGAATTTTGAAACAGAGTGTGATAGGGTGGATAACATGAAAAAACGCTACAGAGTGATAGTAGAAACATCTGAAAAAGATAGACCTTATGATTTTGAAATGTCGGCGGCAATTCTAGTAGCTGAATATTTTAAAACTGATATTACATTTTTAAGACCGACGCCGCTAAAAAGCCCCGATTTAAGAATTAATGGCCAGATCTGGGAATTAAAAAGTCCGATGGGGGATGGAAAGAATACGATTAAAAATAATATACATGCGGCGAGAAAACAGTCTTTGAACCTTATAATCGATCTTAGGAGATGTAAATTGAACGAACGGAAGGCTTTGGCTAATATACGTGATTGTTATAAGAGGCGTAAAAGAAAGATGGGACGATATATTATAATTTGCAAAAACGGAAAGATTCTTGATGTATTAGAGATATTGTAGTATAATTAAGGGTAATAAGATACTAAAGATACTTCAGTGTATACAATAGGTCTTCAAAAATAACCCGCGAGGGTTATTTTTGTTGTTGTCCTTTATCCTCCAGTAGCTGTAGAAGCTATAGACTAACGGAGCTAATAATATAACTACGCCATCGCCAGTGCTGGAACGATAGTAGAACCAAATGCTACTGATGATGCCACCAATATGAATACTGCTACAGAAAGTGTATGTCCTAAAGGTTGGACATTGCCTAGCAAAAAACAGATGGACAGCAATAAGGATGTTGCTAATTTTAACCCAGTACTAGGTGGACACTATCTCACCAGTGTTCTGTATAGTGAAGATATACGTGCGCTTTGGTGGAGCAGCGAAGCATTTAATGGCGCAAACCGATATTATTTAGTTTACAATGGCAGTAGCCTATCTACCAGCTACGACGCTCGCCGCTATGGGTTCTATGTGCGGTGCGTTAGTGAAGAAAAGACTGTAACAGACTTAACTTATCTTCAGGATATGACGGGTGAGATTGCAAACAACACACTAGATGGGACCACCGCCAGTCTCATAACCCGATGGCTACCGCGAACTTACCACCTACGATCTCGTCACCTACGGCCCTAGCGGGAAAGAATGCTGGGGGTCATGGAACTCTACTAGTCAAACTGGCTGGGGACCAGCGTATGAGAATAGCTGTATTCATAGTGGCACAATAATAAGTAGCGGAGATCTCCCAACTAATTGGTATAATTACGCTTTGGCTTCTGCCGGTACTATCGTTGATAAAAATACAACATCTGGCAATCCTGCTACTAATACGACAAAAGCCACCGAAAGTATTTGTCCTAAAGGCTGGGTCCTGCCAAGCAAAACGCAAATGGACAACCAGAGAGACGTCAGTAGCTTTTCCCCAGTTCTGGGCGGGTATTACCTCAATGGTACGCTGTACGATGAGGCTACGTACGGGTACTGGTGGGGGAGTGAGGCCTATACTGGTCTTCTACGGTACCGCCTGATTTACAATGGCAATAGCCTATATGCCGGCAACAGCAACCGCCACATTGGGCGCTATGTGCGGTGTGTCCAGGCTCCATAAGCTTATTCCAGTCTATAGCTTCTACAGCTACTGGAGGATAAAGGGATTGCGGGATTTGGGAAGTTCGGATAGGGAGCGATTTGATAGTTTTTGAGATTTGTTGTATGATATAGATAGATTATGCCTGAATTTAAATTGGTATCGAAGTATCAGCCGACTGGGGACCAGCCACAAGCTATTCGGCAACTCGTGGATGGGATTTTTCGTGGGGAAAAAGCCCAGACCTTGCTTGGTGTGACGGGTTCTGGTAAGACTTTCACCATGGCAAACATCATCGCCGAGACCCAGAGACCGACTTTGATTCTCGCACATAACAAGACATTGGCAGCGCAACTATACTCAGAGTTTCGGGAATTTTTCCCGGAAAACGAGGTGCATTATTTTGTATCGTATTTTGACTACTATCAGCCAGAGGCTTATATCGCTTCTACGGATACCTACATTGAAAAGGATTCGGCGATTAATGACGAGATTGACCGGCTGCGGCATGGGGCAACGGAGGCACTTCTGTCACGGCGTGACGTAATTGTGATTTCGTCTGTATCCTGTATCTACGGTATTGGTTCACCAGAAAATTACCTAGCCATGTCCTTTGAGATTGGGATTGGTAACAATGTCTCACAAGATGAGTTGATCCGTAAATTAATATCAATCCAATACCATAGAAACGATCTCGCGTTTGAGCGAGGGAATTTCCGAGTGATGGGAGATACGATTGATCTTTATCCAGCTAATGGAGAGAAGGCTTATCGGTTTGAATTTGGATTTGACGTGTTGGAAAATATCAAAGTTGTAGATCCATTAACTTTTGAAGTGAGACAGCAACCGGAGAAGGTACACATTTTTCCAAACACCCACTACGCTACGCCACACGAGGAGCTAGAAAGAGCGCTCAAATCTATCCAGGCGGAGTATGAGGAAAGGCTCGCATATTTCAATGAGCATGAGAAATTTCTTGAAGCGCAGAGATTGTCGCAACGCACCAAGTATGATTTAGAAATGCTAGAACAAACTGGTTTTGTGAAGGGAATCGAAAACTACTCTCGGCATCTGGAAGGTAGAAAGCCAGGGGAGCCGCCACACACTTTGATTGACTTTTTCCCGAAAGACTTTCTTTTGATCGTGGATGAGTCGCATATGACTTTGCCACAGGTGCGCGGAATGTATAACGGAGACCATGCGAGGAAGCAGAACTTGGTGGATTTTGGATTTCGTTTGCCGAGCGCTCTTGATAACCGGCCGCTTACTTTTGGCGAGTTTGATGTTAAGATTAATCAAGCGATTTTTGTATCGGCGACGCCGGGAGAGTATGAACTGGAAAATACACCAAAGCCAGCGGAGCAAATTATTCGTCCGACTGGGCTACTTGACCCAGAAATAGAAGTAAGAAAAACTGATGGGCAGATTGATGATTTGATGGAAGAGATTGACAAGCGCATTGCCAAGGGACAGAGGACCCTAATTACTACTTTGACTAAAAGGATGGCGGAGGATCTCACTGATCATTTGAAGGAGCGGGGAGTAAAGACCGCTTACATCCACTCGGACATTGATACTTTGGAGCGGGGAGACATTTTGAAAGATTTACGCGAGGGAGTAGTGGATGTACTCGTCGGGATTAATCTGCTCCGTGAGGGACTAGATTTGCCGGAAGTATCACTAGTGGCAATTTTAGATGCGGACAAAGAAGGCTTCCTTCGCTCGGAATCGGCTCTCATTCAGACGATTGGGCGGGCTGCACGACATGTGGAAGGGAAGGTGATTATGTACGCCGATTACATTACTGAAAGTATGGAAAAAGCAATTTCAGAAACTAATCGCCGGCGCGAAATCCAAAAAGAATATAATTTTAAACACCACATCGTGCCGACTTCAATCAAAAAGGAGATTTCTTTGGGACTTCGTGCGATCATCCCAGAGGAGAAAAAAGAGGATAAGCTAGACATCAAACGAATTCCAAAGGACGAGTTGCCGGGGCTGGTGAAATCTTTGCAATCAGAAATGCAACTTGCCGCAGCAAATCTGGAGTTTGAAAAGGCAGCAGCTCTCCGAGACGAGATCGAGAAGATTAAAGAAGTAATTGGGTAAACACTAGCTTTTTTGACATTTTTGCTAAAGTGTGCTATAATGGAGAGATGGGTGCTTTTTGGCACCAGTTTTTTAACAAGCTAAAGGGAATGGGAGGTGATAGTAATGAAGGACAGTATGGCAAAAATATGTTTGGTAATTTTGGGGTTCGCATGCTTCATAGCACTGATTTTGGATATGAAAGCCATGCGACAAGTTGGAGCAGAAAAAGCAGTAGAGCCAATGGCGACAAGCGAAGATCTAGTGCGTAGGAATTTGTCTGAGTTTGATGCATTAGAGGCTGGAGCTGCGAGAACACAAATGCGGGTAGCGGGGGCGCTTTTGTCGACCGATATAGCCTCAGAGGTGTCCGAAGACACTACTATTCAAGAGGTTAAGGAAGACTCTTACGAAATCTTCGTGACAGACGAAGAATGGGCGAAGGGAAACGACGGCTTCTGCATAGAAAGAGACGGCAAGCTCTATACCTTATGTGATGTGATGCCGTCCACGGTGATTTCAGAATATGATTGTGGCTACCAGACTGGCGAAGATCTTAGCGAAAACGGTGATACTAAATTGTATCTTTACGATCAGGAAGATGCAAAAGACGTGCCAACCGAGGCCACTAATGCTTTGATTTCGGTGGGTGATTTTCCGGTCTATTACATAGACCCCGGAGAAGAGCTGAGGGTATATAGCAGCCAGCCCATAGAACACGTTACCCTCAAGGGTGCAGAATTTTATGGCTATACAATTCCGGCGATTGGAAGATACATTTATTTTCCGATACGCGACCATGCTTATACTGAACTTGAGGACGGACTCACAAATCCTGCAGTGCTAACACCGGATGGCGATCCGGTTGAAGACGTTAGGAAGTTGGAATACGGCAAGCAATACATGTTTGAATGGTACGAAAACACCAAGTATCATAGTCAAACATTTACCGCCAACAGCCGATGCTATCTGGTTGAGAATAATAATTTGGCATTTAATGTGCCAGTAAAACCAACTGAGGATGGTTATAGCATCGTAGACTTAAGCGAAGTGGAGCCAGACAACACATATACAATTCTAGGTATGGATGTAGTTTTTGAGTTAAGATGACCCTTTAGCTAAATTGCGTCCAAGTGTGAACTTGGACGCTTTTTGTTGGTTTTCTAAAATTTTTATGTTTACTTTTAGAAATCTATGATATAATGTAAATATATGAGCGGAGTGGGCATGGATAAACTAGAATATATCAAGAAGCGTATTCGAGCTTGTGATTACATGTGTGTGGCGCAGCTTTTCTTAAGTGATGATTTTTTGTTGGAGCGACCACTTGGTTTTGACGACGTGAAGCCGCGACTACTCGGACATTGGGGTACTTGCCATGGTATCAATGTGGCTTATGCTAATCTCAAGACTTTTTATGAGGGAAATGAGAATTTTAGCTTTGTGCTTGGTCCTGGTCATGGTTTTCCGGCGCTTCAAGCCAATCTGTTCTTTGACGGAGAGCTTGAAAAGGTTGATGCAAATGCAACAAGAGATATTCGTGGTCTTTCTTATGTTTGCCACAACTTTTCTTGGCCGGACGGGTTTCCATCGCATGCGAGTCCTTACACGCCAGGTACAATTGTAGAAGGTGGTGAGCTTGGTTATGCGCTCGCTAATGCTTATGGTATGGCTTTGGGACATCCAGAGAAGATCATCGCCGTGCTTGTGGGTGACGGTGAACTCGAAACCGCTACTACACTTGATTCTTTGAATTTACGCGCACTACTTTGTGGACCAAAGAATGGTAAGATTTTGCCGATATTACATCTCAATGGTTACAAGATTTCGGCGCCATCACTATATGCGAGGCGATCCGAAAGAGAACTAAACGAAATGATACGTGGGTTTGGATTTACGCCAGTGATGATTGATGGCGATGATCCAGAAGCTTTCCAGAATGCTTTGAAGCAAAAAGTAGATTTTCCGTTTTATATTTTGAAGACCGAAAAAGGCGCAGGCGGACCAAATCGTCATCACGAAGCACATCAAATTCCTTTGAAGAGTCCGATGAATAATTCTAATGAATTAAGAATGCTGGAGGAGTGGCTGATGAGCTACAATTTCAAAGAGTTATTTGATGCAGAGAAAGGATTTATGCTATGATAGACCATATAGAAAACCCTGGGGTGGAGTATTACTCGCCAGCTAAAAAAGTGGGGGAGCTTTTAACAGAGCAGTTTAAGAAAAATCCTTATTTTTATTTTTTCTCACCAGACGAAACAACATCCAACCGTTTTAGCTCAGTATTTTCAGCCGAAAAAAGAGCTTGGGGTGATTTGGCCCGAGAAAGTTGGGACCTTCCGGCTGGACCTGATGGTAGAATTATAGAGATGCTTTCTGAGAATGTGCTTTTTTCGGTGATGACAGGGCACCTTATGAACGGAGAGCAAGCCATGATGGGGAGTTACGAGGCTTTTTATCCGATTATCACTTCGCAAATTTTGCAACACCTTAAATTCATCAAACAGTCTCGTGAGGTAGAATGGCGAGAGCCGTTGCCAGCGGTGAACTTGCTTTCGACCTCTACCTGCTGGAGGCAAGACCATAACGGATTTACCCATCAGTCGCCAGCGCTTATTTCTACACTTTTGACGCTTCCTACCAATCTTTGCAACTGTCTGTTTCCGGTGGACGATGTGGCGGTGGAGACGGCATTTAACTTTATGCTTGGTTCGCGCGATGTGGTAAATTTGACGACTTTCAATAAAAACGAAATGCCACGCTATATTGATTCTAAACACGCAGCGTTTCAGTATGAAAACGGGGGAGCAAGTGTGTATGGGTTTGCTTCGGATGATAACCCGGATTTTGTAATGACGGCGGCGGGTGATATCCAGACTACAGAGACTTTGGAAGCAATGAAGATTTTGCGCCGTGATTTACCAGGGCTGAGACTTAAATTTGTCGGAATCAATGCTTTGTCTTATCGGGCAATTGGGACGGTTGATAATAAATTGTCCAAATCTCAATTTGAAGAACTATACACTGCGGATAAACCGATTATTGCTAGTTTCCACGGTTATCCAGAAACTCTTGCGGCGATATTTGAGAACTACACGGCGAGAGGTCGTGTGAGAGTGCACGGATTTAACGAAGAGGGATCTACTACCACACCATTTGAGATGCTACGAAAAAATGCGGCTTCGCGCTATGATATTGCGGCGGATGTGGCGAAAGTGTTGGGGCGCACTAAACTGGTAGAAAAATACTATGATTTGCTGACCGAGAATCACAATACTGCCGTGAAGTTTGGGGAAGATCTGATAAAATAATTATTTTATAATCTTCGAAAAAATTATACGGCCGGAGGAAGTCTCGAGATAGTTCATGAGCTTGACATTCACTTCTTGGCCGACCTTGGTGGCGGCTTTTTCAACTACCACCATAGTGCCATCTGGTAAATGACCGACGCCTTGACCACGATTGGCGCCTTTTTCTAAAATCTTAATCTTAAAACGTTCGCCGGGTTTGTGGTCGGTGCGGACACTGATAGCAAGATCATTAATGTTAAGTGTTTCGATTTTTTCGGCTTCGGCTACTTTGATTAAGTTGTAATCAATCGTCATAATGGTGCCACGGGATTCTTTAGCAACTTTCAAAAGCTCTTCGTCGACCTTTTTGAGGCCACCAGTGTCGTCTACGATTTCGGTATTAACATTTAGCACACGCTCTAATTCCGCTGCGGTTTCGAGACCGGCACGAGCCTTGGCACGTTTGTCAATATCTTTGCTGTCGGCAATCAGCTGTAATTCTAGTAGCACACTTTTTAAGATAATTAGGTCGCCGTCTAGGAACCCAGTCTTTGCAATACCCACGATACGTCCGTCAATTAAAACAGACGTATCGATATAGATTTTACGCTTACTCGACAAACTGGGATGAATTTTTCTGAAGACCAGAACCGAAGTCTCTATTAAAATTACCAGTACAATGACAAAAATCGCTATTTCCATAAAGTAAATTAATTAGTGGTGGTTTTCTTCTTTTCGGTCGGGGTGAGGGTGGCCTCGGCGGTAGTAGCATAACCGGCAGTATCAGTGACGACTAGCTTCAAAGAAGTCTCAGTACCATTTAGAGCATAACCAGAAACTACGCCTTTGCTGTTAACTGAAATGCCCGACTGCTCAATACCGTCTACATATAATGTATAGCCAGCGATATCGTAAGTACCTTTCTTGATATTAGCGATAATGTTTGGACCAGAAGTGGTAAGAGAAATCGTAGGTGGTTTATAATCACAGGTATCTTTGGTGTCTTTATTCCACGGTTCTGGTACATTATAAACGGCTTCTCCGGTCATTGGATCGATTGTCTTAGTGACCTCGATTTGGATTTTGTATTCCTCAGCCGTACATTCGGAAGCTAGCAGGTGATTGTATTTATTGAAGGTGAGGGATTCTTTGGAAATGCCGGAATTTTTACTAGCGTTGTACCAACTTGGCCAAATATCGGTTTTGCCGTTGACAGTGAGGCGTTGCATACCAGCTGGCTGGATAGGTTCGTCACCAGAGTGCCATCTACCATCCGGCTCATAAACTTCTTTGTGGACGCGTTCCATGTAATGGCCGATGGTATAGCGTACGACGTTGTTGGAGTTGGAAGAAAGACCAGAGCCGTCGTGGTTGCCATTCCAAACTAGAGTAGAAACGGCGGTGGAGTAGCTTTCCATCAAAGAGTCCTTAGTAACGGCAGAGTTGGTAGTGGTAGTAGTACCAGTCTTAGTAGCAGTCCAAACACCTGGTACGACAAAACCTTCATTATTAAACCAACGAGCAGAGCGATCGGAAAGGATGCTTGAAAGCATGTAGGCAACTTGGTCATCTACCACACGAACGGCTGGGGTATCGGTCCAAGTCTCTACTACGTCGCCAGAAGAATTTTTGAGCTCTAGGACATAGGTAAGATCCTTATAAGAACCGCCGCGAGCTAGGGAAGCATAAGCATTGGCATGCTCTACCATTTTGACCCCACAACCAGAACCGATAGCAATAGAGAGCCCGTAACCTTCGCGGTCTTTACAATATGTGAAGTCGCCGAGGGCATGGGCAATTTCCAAAGAATTGTCTATACCATTAATATACAGTGCTTTGACCGCAGCAATATTTAGAGAGTGACCGAGCGAAAATCTAATGGTGACGTCGCCGTAGAAAGTACCCGTGGCATTAGTAAGCGAACAACTGCCCGTATAACCTGCACAATATAACTTGTTGATATTTTCGTCTTTTAGAATAGAGCCAGGACCATAATTGACACCGCTACGTTGCATAAAGAGGGCGGAATAGTCCAGAATCGGCTTGATAGTAGAGCCAGGCTCAATCAAAGAGTCGGTGGTAGCATTAAGCTCACCATAGGTGGGGTTATTAAAATCAATGGAACCGACCATGGCGATAATTTGGGAAGTTTCCACGTCGACCGAAACCAAGGCGATGTCGTCACTACGATTGACGTAGGTATAAGCAGCGCCAGTCGCGACGGCATCTTCGGCGATTTTTTGAGCGCGATAATCAAGAGAAGTCTTGATAGTCCAACCACCGGCCCGCATAGTAGAAATACCGTATTTTTCTTCTAGCTGCTTCCTGACCTCTAGGACAAAGTGCGGAGCTAAGATGTCTGAATATTGACTAGATTCTGGCAAAATTCGATCCAAAATATTAACTTCTTTAGCAGCATTGGCTTCTTCTTTGGTAATAAATCCCATGTCTGCCATGATGTCGAGCGTATAACGCTGACGCTGGAGCAATCCTTCATGGCCATATTCATTATACGGATTATAAACACCTGGGTTGTTTGGAATGGAAGCAAGCAGTGCCGATTCGGCAAGATCTAGGTCTTTGGCAGCTTTGCCAAAGTAGGTCCTCGCGGCCGACTCTACGCCGTTACGACGACCGCCGTAAGGAGATTGATTGAGATACATAGTCAAAATCTCATCCTTACTGTACATACGCTCAAGCTCGATAGCAAGAATTAGCTCTTTGATTTTACGAGCTAGACCACCACGGTTTTCGCTCTGAGCTTCGTCAGCAAAGTAAACCTGTTTAATTAACTGCTGAGTAAGGGTGGAACCACCTTGAACACCGTGGCCACCAAGCGTGGAAAAAGCAGCGCGGATAAGTGCGGAAAAATCTACGCCGATATGATCGTAGAAATTACGATCCTCGATTGCAATGGTAGCTTGGCGCATATATTCTGGGATATCCTCATCCTTGACTACTAAGCGGTAGTTATCGGAGCCGGTATCTTTCCATAACACTGTGCCGTTTCGGTCAAGGTAAGTATTGACGGTGTCGGAAATGTTGATTTCGTCAAGCTTGAGACCTTCAATATCTTTTTTGTAATACAGGAATAGACCGCCGATAGCAATGATACAAAGCAAAATGATAGCGGCTAAAGTCTTTAATATGGCTTTTTGACCACGCCAAGAAAACCACCATTTAAAAACTCGCTTGGGGTGTAGTCTCGCAAAAAATCTTTTGACCGGCTCTTTTGGCAAGGTCGCTAAATCTTCAGCACGACGACGAGCAGCAGCGTCTTTTCTGGACTGATGCTTAGTGCTGAGATTTGAGTATAATTTGAGTTTACGCCTGGAACGAGTCTTCTTAACTTGTTTAGGCTTATCTGTTTTTTGCGCAGTTTTCCCCACTACTTTCTTTTTAGCCATACAAATATTATACCACGTGTTATAATGAATTTATGAAAAAGTTCCATTTTAAGTCCGTGACTCAAATTGCGAACCTAAAATTGTCGGTAAAATCAGCTGCGATAGTATTAGCGTCTTCCTCTCTTATATCGGCACTTTTAGGGCTTTTTCGTGACCGACTTTTGAACTCGTATTATCTAGGGACTTATCCAACTGGGATTGATGCCTATACCGCGGCTTTTACGGTGCCGGATTTTATGTTTTTTATTTTGACCTCGGGAGCACTTGCAGTATCTTTTATTCCGGTATTTAATCAGAGGTTAGCGTCTGGCAATAAAAAATCCGCCTGGGAACTATCTTATTCGCTTTTGAATTTACTAGCGATTTTGTCGCTTATTGTGAGCGTTTTGATTATGATTTTTGCAGACCCGCTAATTCGGTACGTGGTGTCGCCAGGTTTGGACGAGTCGGGAACTATTTTGGCTATCAATATGACTAGAGTGATTGCGATTAATCCATTCCTGTTTAGTATTACCACGGTTCTAACTTCTATGCAGCAAGCGACGAGAAGATTTGTGTTTTATGCATTCGCACCGACTATATATAATATAGGTATTATAATTGGTATCACCTGCTTCACTGGGGGGATTAATCTATTCGGTGTACAGATATTTGAGGGTGGGATTATGGGGGTGGCGCTCGGTGTGGTGCTTGGAGCGATTTTGCAGCTCATCGTGTCTCTCATCGGGATGTTTGGGCTTGGCTTTGACTATGAATTTAAGATTAATTGGAAGAACCAAGGATTTCGGACGATTTTGAAGCTCCTGCCGCCGCGATCGCTCGACCAGGGGATTGATTATGTAAACTCAATTGTATCAACAAACTTGTCTTCTAGAATGGGGCCGGGAGCAGTGCGATCTTTTGACCAGGCCACTACACTCCACACGGTGCCAGTAAGTTTAATTGGGGTAGCAATTTCGACAGCGTTTTTCCCAAAATTAACCGAAGAATTAGGTGCAGGGAATAAAAAAGATTTTTATAATACATTCAGGCAGGCGCTAAGGACGATTACTTGGATAGCTTTGCCGGTTTCGGTGATTGCGTTTTTTGGACGTGGCTATGTGGTGTCTTTTATTTCTAATATCGGTAATAATGACAGCAATAGTATGATGTCTTCAATTCTTGGGACTTTATGTGTGGCGATTTTTGCGCGTTCGATATTTCATATTGCATCGCGTGGATTTTATGCTTATCAAGATACCAAAACGCCATTTATTGTGTCGGTGGTAGCAATTGGACTTACGGTGATTTTGTCGGTAGTGGCTTATTTTGCGGGGTGGGGTGTAGATGGGCTGGGTATTGCGCAGTCAATTGGGGCGTTAGTTGAGATCGTAATTCTACTATCAATTTTACAAAAACGATCAGGAGGAGAAATTTTGGATAAAAGTTTTTGGAAGGCACTTGGTAGGATGCTTTTTGCAACTTTGATTTGTGGCTGTATTGCTTTTTCGCTGACTAAATTTATACCTTTGATGGCGACAGATACTTCGCTCGTAATTACAATTCCGAAATTCCTTTTAATCGGCGTATTATCGTTTGCGGCTTATGTAGTGGCTAGTTTCTTCTTGAACTTGGAAGAAGCGACACCGGTGATTAATTATATTAAGAAGATTTTATTCAAGAACGTCAAATAAAGTGATATAATAGTCTTTATGGAAGTAGAGAGTGCCACGATTAATCATTTGGCTGAGTTGTCTAATTTTTCGGTTTCTGACAAAGAAGCTGCTTCGCTTGAAAAAGATTTGGCGGGGATTTTGAAATATATTTCACAGCTTGACGAGGTGGATGTAGAGGGTGTGGAGCCAACATACCAAGTGTTTGAAATGGAGAATGTGTGGAGAGATGATGAGATTTTGGAGCAAGAAGCCACGCGTGAAGAATTACTAGCGCTCACCAAAGAGCAAAAAGATAATCAGATAAAGGTGCCAAAAGTATTATGAAAGTAGCAAACAAAAAAGTAACTGCGGTAAGATTGGTGGAAGATGCGCTAAAGAAAGCGCACGAATTTGAGGACTATAATATCTTTACGTTTATTGATGACGGGGGGGCACTAGAAAAAGCGCGCGAAATTGACCGAAAAATTGCGGCTGGCGAAAAAGTAGGGAGGCTCGCTGGAGTACCGTATGCTCTTAAGGATAATTTTTTGACACCGGCCGGAGAGACGACGGCCTCGGCACATATTTTGCAAGGTTTCAACTCGCCAATTACAGCGACAGCGGTAGCTAAGTTAGAAGCCGAAGGTGCGATTATGATTGGGCGGACCAACTTGGACGCTTTTGCACATGGATCCTCTACTGAGAATTCGTATTTTGGACCCACTTTGAATGCGTATGATAAAACTCGCGTGGCCGGTGGTTCTTCGGGAGGCTCGGCGGTAGCAGTGGCGCTTGATATTGTGGAATTTGCTACTGGTACAGATACGGGTGGCTCGATTCGACAGCCAGCATCGTTTAATGGTGTGTACGGATTAAAGCCAACCTACGGCTGCATCTCTAGATATGGGGTGGTAGCAATGGCTTCTTCGACAGATTGTATTGGTTTTTTTACCAAAAGTCCGGACGATATGGATATGCTAATGTCGGTTGCTTCAGGAAAAGATAGCAAAGATTTGACAACTCTTGATGATTATTATAATAACAGCGATATTAAAGGGGTTAAAAAGATTGGGGTGATTAAAGAATTCGATAATGACTCGGTGGATGCGGAAATTAGAAGGGCGCTTGAATCTAAGTGTAAATTATTAAAATCCAAGGGTTACGAGATAGTAGAATTGGATATGCCAGCCCTAAAATACGCTTTGGCCGCATATTATATTATCGTGCCGGCAGAAGTGGCATCAAATCTTTCACGTTACGATGGGGTGAGATATGGATTTCGGTCTGAAAATTCAAAAGATTTGAATGGATTATATAAAAATACGCGCGAAGAGGGCTTCATGCCGGAGAACAAGCGCCGAATTATGATTGGGAATTTTGTGCTGTCGAGTGGGTTTTATGATGCGTATTTCTTAAAGGCGGCTAAAGTCCGAACTTTGATTGTAAAAGAATACGAAAAAGCTTTTGAGACTTGCGACTTTATTTTAACTCCGGTAGCGCCAAACCCAGCCTTTAAGCTGGGCGAGAAAGTAGATGATCCGGTGGCAATGTATCTTGAAGATTTGATGAGTGTGTCGCTCAATCTTGCCGGCGTGCCAGGTCTTGCCATTCCGGCTGGGAAAACTAATGGTGGACTTCCGATTGGTCTGCAAATAGTTGGGCCGAGAAGGAGCGATAAAAGTTTAATTGAATTCGCTAAGGTTTTGGAGGAGGAAAAATAATGGAAGGTGGAGCGACGCCGTTTATCTTGGCGATTCTTATCGTAGCAGCGATGGTGCTACTTGCGATGATGGCGACAAAGAAGCGCCAACATAAGTTCGACAAGGAAAAGTATCAGACTAGGTTCCTCTCTATCGAAAACCATCTAGTCAAAAGTAGCCCGGCAACTTTTATGAAAACCGTAATTGATGGCGATAAGCTACTCGACAAGGCGATGATGGAACTAGGGATACCTGGCAAAAATATGGGGGAGAGATTGAAACATTCTAAGGATAAGTTTAGCGATATCAATGCGGTGTGGCGGGCGCATAAGCTTAGGAATGCTTTGGCGCATGAAGACGACCTTGAGATTACTTACAAACAAGCAGCAACAGCACTCGCGATATATAAGCAAGCCTTAAAAGATTTAGGAGCAATATAATGAAATATATACCGACAATCGGAATTGAATGTCACGTACAGCTTTGCACTCGGACGAAACTTTTTTCGGAAGTGGATAACGATGCGAGAGGAAAAGAGCCGAATTCTTGTGTATCGCCGGTGGATTATGCTTTGCCTGGGGTGCTACCACGTTTAAATGGAGAGGCGGTGAGATTTTGTATCTTGGCCGGAAAAGCGATGAACTGCAAAATCAACGGATTTTCTAGATTTGATCGCAAGCATTATTTTTATCCAGATTCGCCAAAAGGGTATCAGATTACGCAGTTTTATCAGCCGATTATTGGGGCGGGATATGTGGAATTGCCATCTGGTACGCGTGTCAGAATAAATCATGCACACTTGGAGGGCGACGCAGGGAAGTTAACACATTTTGGCACATATTCTCTGGTGGATCTCAATCGTGTAGATACACCTTTGATTGAGATTGTGAGCGAACCGGATATTCACTCGGCCAAAGATGCGCATGATTATTGCAAGGAACTGTGGCGCCTGATGTGCCACGCGAGGGTGACCTATGGCGATCTCTATAATGGCAATATGAGATTTGATGTAAATGTGTCGCTTGCACCGAAAGATTCTGACACACTTGGAACTCGTGCGGAAGTGAAGAATCTAAACTCGTTTAGAAGTGTGGAGCGCGCCGTAGAATACGAAATTTCTCGCCAGTCTAAGATTCTAGACAAGGGTGGGAAGGTAATTCAAGAGACTTTGGGATGGAACGATGCGACAGGCGTGACGACTGGGCAAAGAAGCAAAGAAGAGGCCAAGGATTACCGTTATATGCCGGAGCCAGATTTGCCGCCAATACATCTTTCCGAAGAATTTATTACTGCTGAGGCAGCGAAGCTGCCGATGATGCCAAAAGATTATCGGGAGAAGTTTTCGGGACTAATCAAAGACGATATCCTGGAGATTTTACTGGATTATCCGGCTTTAATGACTAAATTAAATGAAATTGACAGCAAATATACTGTGCTGGTTTCTAATTTGTTTGCCTCGGTGCTACTCGCAGAGGAGAAATCGGCGGAGTATCTGAATGATTTGCCAACTGCCAAACAACTATCTGATCTTGCCGAGATGAACGAGAAAAAGGAACTTTCTTCTACTGCAACTAAAGAAGTATTCCTCAAGATGTTTGACCCTGGGATGCGAGGCAAAGACGCTAAGACAATTGCAAAAGAGCTTGGCGTGGTACAGGAAAATGACCTCGGCGCACTTGAGGCGATTGTAGATACCGTACTAGCGAAACCAGAAACCAAAAAAGCCCAGGAAGATTTCAAGGCCGGGCAAGAGAAGGTGATTGGATTTTTGGTAGGGCAAGTCATGAAAGAATCACACGGCAAAGCTAATCCATCGGCCGTCCAAGAAATTTTAAGAAAAAAATTGAGCTAAAAAATACCCGCTCTTAAGCGAGCGGGTATTTTTATTGAAGTTTTATAGTTTGGTAAAGGTAATCATAGTAGCGGTTGGTACTTCGTTGTAAGTATCAAGGGCGTATTCGGCACCAAATTTCATACCTTCGGACCAGAGTTTTTTGCGTACCTTTTCAACCACATCAATAGCTGCAGCGATGTTGTCTTTGAGCTTCATGGGTGGCCAATCAAAAATTTTCATGCTACGTAGTAAGTACGGACAGTTGATTTGCAAATCAAAATAGAGTACTCCACCGGTTTTTAGTAGTTGATAAATCGGCGCAATGACAGTGCTGGCAAAAAGCTCCATTGGATAGTAAGTAGCCACACCGCCAAGCATGATAAGGTCGACATCTCTACACTTGGGGCTTCTTAGCTGCTCGGCCATGTCAAGAGTTTCGTATTCGAGGCCTAGTTCAGAAATGTTTTGGTTGAAAAGCTTTTTAATATCAATAGTCGCATCGCGATCGGCGGCGTAGATAGACTGAATTTCGGGCTTGAATTGAAACCCATGCCAGCGCGCCCAAGCCATCCGACCAGCACCAATATCAACGATTTTGGTTTTGCGTTCTTTACTGGACCGATCTTGGAAACTCGTCACGAGGTCTGCTACAAAAAGCTGGCGCTCACGATTGTAAACAAACGTCGGATCGTTTCTTACAAACGTATCAATTTTGTCATCCTCTGGAACCGACATCACCCATTTACCAGTCAGGTCATTGCCGGCACCGTAAGACATTTCTAGAGCTTCGGATGGAGAGGTATAAACACTGACTAACCAAGGGAAGAAAAAGTCGGATTCCGCTCCGCCATAATCAATAGTAAATTCGGCAAGACCGGCGTTTTGCTCGATTTTGGGGCCGACAAATTCCCAAAGCTTATCTAAATTTTCTTTATCAATGGTCTGATGGGTAGAATAAAAAATGTCGCGGATTTTTTCTACTTTTTTAGAGTCGGTGGGCTGATTTTTTTTCTGAGCATCCCAAATTTTGACGTATTTGGTAAATTCGGACTCCTTCATGTCTTTGGTGCGTTTGACTGGGTCGTACAGTTCGTCGTGGACTAACATTTGATTCCTTTCGCTTAAAATTTTATATCTTAGGAAGATTATAGCATATTTAACTTATTTTTAGCAGAAGCGGTGTTGATAAAATTACAGGGGGGTGGAAATTTTTATGCTTTAAGTTTTGGGGGTGGGGGTTGATTTTTTGGGCTAAATATGGCTATAATACCCTAATTTTAATAAAGAGGAGTTTTATGGATAAACTAGGAAGGAAAAACTTTTGCACGGCCAGTGATAATTGTTAGAAAATTGGACGAGTGTCACAAACAGACCTTGATTTGGTTAAGGGTACCCTGATAAAGTTGCTTAGATAAAAATATTCCCTAACCTTGCGGTTAGGGCGGGCGAGTATTCTCGAATATGTATCATTTGATACTGTTTTTATTATACCACAGAAAGTTGATATCTACAATAGGAAATTGGGATAATTTGGGGTAGAGGTAGCCCACCCCTGTATAGGGGAGGGCCAAGGGCTACTTTTTTGGTGCAGTCCAAAAGTCTATGACTTGATACAGCGAACGTAGCGCCCGTGGTACCGACGGCCGTTGCTGGTATTTAGGCTACTCCCACGGTAGTACAGGAAGTCACGAGACTTAGAACTGCCTGCTGTAGATGACCACCAGTACCCGTA
Organism: uncultured Candidatus Saccharibacteria bacterium; assembly: GCA_964406725.1. GTDB lineage: Bacteria > Patescibacteriota > Saccharimonadia > Saccharimonadales > Saccharimonadaceae > Nanosyncoccus. Next base: position 17,391 of record CAYOSV010000015.1, read on the forward strand.
CCCCGTATTCTTGAGGCTACCATTGCCGTAGTGGCCGCCGGTAACTGGGCTAAATGATGTAACAGAGCCACTAGTATCTTTTAATGTAGTAAATTCACTGCGAGTGGGCAATCTCCACCCACTTGGACAAATATCTTTAGTGGCTTCGGTAGTGTTACTGTCGGTTGAGATGGTACCAGCCGTGGCGGCATTGTAATTATACCAAGCACCGTATGTAGAACTACATTGCATCCTACCATTAGAATAGTCTGCAGTCTGGGTGCTGGATGATGCGTCTGAAAGCAAAGCAGTTGGTGTAGACCAAGCAGTATCAACATTGGAGGTGGTACTGTCTAGGGATTTGGAGCTGACACTGGAGCCATAGCTAGAGCCACTGCCATTACAGCCGATGGCGAGGTTTCTGGTCATGAACCACCTATCGCCAATTTTGGCTACAGTATACTCTTGGCCATCACGACTATCAGTAAGAGTACCGCTAGTTCCAGTAGCTACACTTGAGCAAGGACTAAAATCTTGCATGTTACCACTTACTGCAGTTTGGCATGATATCTTGCTAGTAATCGTCACTGCACCATCACCAACGCCAATGGTAT
>CAYOSV010000016.1:0-16954 GCA_964406725.1 uncultured Candidatus Saccharibacteria bacterium
AACCGGTGTACGCGGTTTTGCAGACCGCTGCGTAACCACTCCGCCAAAGCACCATAACATTATTTTATCACAAATTATCAAAAAATAAAATTTCGTGTTATAATATATACCATAAGCAATTCAACACAAACATGGATACAAACATATTATTACAAATTTTGCTCTTGGTCGGCGGTTTTGTAATTTTGATTAAAGGCGCAGACTGGCTTGTAGATGGCGCAAGTAGCGTTGCTTCAAATTTCAAAGTTTCCAAACAACTTGTTGGTCTCACCATCGTAGCATTTGGTACCGGTGCACCAGAACTCGCCGTTTCTATCACATCTATGTTTAGCGGCAACACCGATATGCTTCTTGGCAACGTCATGGGTAGCAACATCATCAATATCTTACTTCTAATTGGTGTAGCCGCCCTCATTAGTCCTATCACTATCAATAGAAACACCATCTCAAAAGAACTCCCGCTTTTACTTCTTACCACACTAGGTCTAGTCTTTCTATTCTTAGACACTACTCTCTCTGGCGCCAGCGAAAACTGGATCACCAGAAGCGATGGTCTCATCTGCGTGCTATTCTTTGCTATTTTCCTCTACTATATCATCGCCATGACCAGAAAAAACAAAAAAGAAAAGCACAAAGTCGAAAAACCCAAATGGAAACTCGGCAAATCTTTCCTTTTTGTAGCACTTGGTCTCATCGGCGTAGTCGGTGGCAGCCAACTCGTCGTAAATTCTGCTTCCGAAATTGCCTCAGTCATCGGTATTTCCGACCGCATCATCGCCCTTACCGTGGTAGCATTTGGGACTTCACTTCCTGAGCTCGTCACCACCATCACCGCTGCTCGCCGTCACGAAAACGAACTCTTAGTTGGTAACATTATCGGCAGCAACATCTTCAATATTTGTATTGTACTTGGCCTTCCTGTCGCCATCTTTGGTGGCATCAAACCCGAAACTTTTGAAATGGTTGACGTCATCATGATGGTAGCCTCCGCCGCACTACTTTGGATCGTCGCAAGACGCGGTAGCCCAATTTCCAAAAAAGAAGGTTCCCTCATGCTCATCATCTTCGCCATTTATTACGGCTATATCATCACCAGCGCTCTCACCACCATCTAATCCTATTACTTAGTCTCCAGTAGCTGTAGAAGCTATAGACTGGAATAAGCTTATGGAGCCTGGACACAGCGGATGTAGAAACCATCGTAGCGACGGCCGCTGTTGCTAGTATATAGACCACCGCTATAAAAATTCAGAATATATCGCATCACACCGTCATACATTTCTGATCCCCACCAGTATCCGTTCGCAGTCTCATTGCTCAGCCCGCTATTATGATAAAATCCACCCAGGACTGGGGTAAACTCAGCAACATGAGCACTGGTTCTATTGCCTATACTTTGGATTTGTGTGAGACCTGGAAGTGCCCAGCCTTTCGGACAGATGCTTTCAGTAGCTGGGTTTGTGTTGTTTGCTGGATTACTTGAAGTTGTGTTCTTATCAACAATAGTGCCAGCTGTGGCAAGTGTATAATTATACCAGTTGGTTAGGAGATCTCCGCTACTTATTATTGTGCCACTATGGATACAATTATTTTCATATCCAGGACCATAGCCAATTTTGCTAGTAGAGTTATATGTTCCATAGCATTCTTTCCCGCTAGGGCCTTAAGTTGCGAGATTGTGATAATCATGGAACCTATGCTTACCCGCGCAATCTGCTTCTCGTAGTCTACAATACTGTTGACTACTTACACACTCTGCGCTAAAATAAGCATAGGTGGTAACGCTCTAGGACGTTACCTTGGTTGAAGTTGTCACTGCTCGTCTACGACGACAGTGACTTTTTTAGCTTTCGGTTTACGTTTGAATTTAAAGTAAAACTCTATTTCCATACGCAATCTCCTTTCACTTTTTTGTTTTCACAAATTGCTACGGGAAAACGAGAACCCAATATTTACCTAGAACATATTTAGAATCACAAATTCCCGTTGAGAGTCTTATGGCAAACAACGCCACCTATCCAGAACTTGCTTTTCAAAAAACCAAATTACTCCAACCACGCTACCTCTTGTAGCATAGATAGAAATAAAAATCAACCGGGTACCCCCTGATTTTCTTGGCATAAATGTTTTATTATCTGTTATTTTGAAGATATTGCTTCCGGTAAGAAAAAGCAATAACGACATCAGCCAAATCCTCTACGCCATCGCCAGTGCTGGAACGATAGTGAATAAAAGTAGTTCTGATACTACTGGCAATTTTAACACCGCCACAGAAAGCGTTTGTCCAAAAGGTTGGACCTTACCGACCATAAAACAACTTGATAATAATAGAGATATTACTAATTTCTTCCCAGTTCTGGGCGGGCATTACGTCAATGGTACGCTGTACGATGAGGCTACATACGTGCGCTGGTGGGGGAGTGAGGCCTCAGATGGTGCTAGACGGTATCGCCTGGGTTACAATGGCAGTAGCCTATCTACCAGCTACGACGCTCGCCGCTATGGGTTCTATGTGCGGTGTATTAGTGAAGAAAAGACTGTGACAGACTTAACTTATCTTCAGGATATGACGGGTGAGATTGCAAGAACAATGAAAATAAGGTTTTTGATAGCATAAATGAGCAAGTCCAAAGCTATCAAAAACCTTATTTCATTGTTTAGTAATTCCTGGCGAGAAAATCATCTATTCAAGAGAGACTGATAAAAAATCCAACCTATTTCTCCGGCTTCTTAATCAAAACTTTCTTTTGCTTCGCCAATCTCCCAGCCTTTTTAATCAAAGCTCCTACTTTCTCTTGATCAGATTTTTGTTTAGACTCATCAAACGCCTCTTGTTGCCGTTTAAGATCACCATAGAATCCAGTACCCCTTGCCGCATTCCAAAAAATTTTCTCTCCCGGCACATTCTTGTAATGCCAAGGCTTATTAAACAAGTTAAAATGCACCAATTTCGTCGAAGAATCAAATTCCGCTGTCGGCTCTGCATTCCATTCCGGCCCGATATACCCGATAGCACCTCGTCCAATCACATTCAGATAGTCTTGATCTGGCGCCACCAAATCTGCATCGTATTCTTTCATCATCGCCACCATTTGGGTCAAATATCTTTCTTTCCGCATTTTTTTAAGATTCATCAGCATTACCCCATCGTTCACGTATTCTTCCGCCGGGACCGCCAAATTTTTCTCCACATAATCTCGAAATTCTGGAATATTAGCCACCTTCGGGTCTGGCATTGCCAGTACAAAATTATCTCCTAACTCCTTGTCGAATAATTCCCCAATGTCGCCCCTCAAGATCGTATCACTATCTATATATACAGCCTTTTCATATAACGGAAACAAAAACGGTACAAAAAATCTATAAAAATACACTGCCTTAGAAAAGAAATCCCCCATTCCTTTACGCTTAGAGACGTACTTTACTACCGCCTTCAGCCACAGACTATTCGAAATTTTCTTAAACTGAATCGCACAGTTATCCGTCACTAAATTCCGAAATCTCACCCGATTAGCAAAGTTGAGTCCATCATGCAAAATTATCACTCGGTAGTATCGTTCCTTATTTGAGTGTTGAAAAAGCGAATGAATCGCCGCCGCTGCATATGGTGCATATTCATTATTGATTGTCACAAAAATCGGCACTACTTTAGTCAGTTTACCAATCGGCAGCCCCGTCCTAAAAATACTCATACTTTACTCTATTTTATCAGATTTCTTGATATATTTAAAGTATTCGTAAGTGTTTTTCTTGGCATGCTTCACCATACTATCGTATACTTTTTTCGCCAACATCTCTTGATTCTCCTTGTCGGTTTTTGAAGGATCCGGAAAAAACGGCCCATCCACATAAATATCCATCCGTGGCAAATCACCATATTTTTTCTGCGCTTTTGAAGAACGTTTATGATAAGTAGTCGTCATCGCAAACACTGGCAAATTATTCCGCACCGCATATTTAAAAGATTTTCCCCCCGCTGGGAATTTCCTAATTTTCGTCGCATATGGCCACACATGCGCTTCCGGATAAATCACCAAACATTTCTTTTGTTTTACCAAACGAGTATCCACCGCTTCATTCATTGCCTTTTTTTCAGCCTCGTTAGTACCAAGTGGTATCCCACCAATCATTGGCAGTACCGGCCCAATCTTTGGCAATTTCAAATTCACCGGACTAATTACAGTATAAATCCGCCTATCAGCCGCTAGCGCCGGCCCAAACACATCGTGAAACGGATTTGTATGATTGCAATACATCACATAGCCAGTTTTTTTCGCTTTTTTCAATTTCTCCCGCCCATAAAATTTCGCCTTCCAGTAATGTCTTTCATACCATTGCCCAAACACCCAAAAAGCCGAAAAGTAAAGCCTAGATTTTACTCTAGTCAGCCAACTTTTTGGAATATACTCATACCCCTCTGGCAGCGTTACTTTTTCTTTTCGCTCCTGCTCCTTAGTCTTAATCGGGTCATCTTCCTCCGACTCATAATAAAACACTCGTTCATTCTCAGGTATGTCTTTTTGAAATAGCTCCGCTTTAGCCATTATTAGCCTCCATTTACAAATTCCCTTTCAGTCTATTATACTCCTCAAAAATATCATCATATTCATCAATTTTCAAAATCTTATGTACTTTTTCTATTTCATACGGCTTTACTTTCTGAACGTGAAAATACGGCAAAAACTTAAAGTTGTTTGAAAAATGATGTAAAACCGTATCTTGAGAGGGTCTCTCATTTTGATCATTAAATCTCGCCGGCATCAACTTGCGACTAGTAATAGATTTATTCAGAGCCGCCTGGTCTGCCAGCATCATCCATCTCTTCCCACACAAGGCCACGGCTTTTTCAAACATCCCGGTTTTAAGACACTCTTTTATATTAAACAGCATCACCCCCGAATTCATATAATCCTGCTTCAAACCATGATAATGATAAAATCTCCGCCCATAAATATCCAGCACCCCCGCCGCTTCAATTCCTTCCATATCTGTATGATAAAATTCCGACAAATCTTTCCGACACACTACGTCATAGTCCAAATACAAAATCCGATCGAGCTTCTTAATCTCCGGCACTTTGTCAATATAGAGCCGAAGCATCGAACACGGCGTGAAATACGAACCCATATTTTTACTCGGCAGATTTTTTACAAAAATATCCGTCGCGTCAATCAACTTCACCGAATTTTTCAGATTTTTTTCTCGCACCAATTTGTCAAGAAACACCGCAGTCTTTTCTTCAAACGGCTCCACCCCCTCATATTTAATTGTCAAAATATATATATCAACCGGCTCAATATTATTTTTCAGAAGCGACAAAATCGACACCAGTACCCCACGCGAAATCCCTTTGTCCCCACAGTATAATATATTCATATATTTATTATATCAAAATCTAAAACCTATGCCTATTGACCACATTCTCGCAAATTTATCATTATAACTTTTCTTCCAATATATTTACTAGTTCATCCAGTTCTATCTTTTCCCCATCAATCCTAAACGTCGGCGTCCCGGTAAGCCCCGCCTTCTCACCCATCCGATGTTCAAAATTCACTCGCTTTCTCACCGCTTCACTATCAAGATCTTTTTTAAATTTATCTGTGTCGCCTTTTCCATCCGACACTTTTTCAAAATATTCCACTAATAATTCCCGGGCTTTAGCATTATTTACATACATCCACTCACTCTGTCCCCCAAACAGCAAATCTTTATATTTTTCAAAATATCCTTGAACTTGCGCCGCCGTTGCCGCTTTAGCCGCTAAACTACTATTGCTAGATAATTTCAAATCATAAAACCGAAAAACCAGCACAATTTTGTCACCATATTTATCCAATAATTCATTTATTTTCCGGTTCCACTCCGCACAATGAGTACAAGCATAATCCGCATATTCATACACCACCACTTTCGCTGTATCTGGATTTCCTATCACTTTTTCACCAATCCCGCCACTACTCTCTAAAGGCTCATAAATTCGGTCCACTGTATCAATCGACACGTCATTTTTATTCAAAACCAAAATCAAAATCGCTGCCACTATCATTACTACCCCAACCACCAAAAAAATTTTTCTTTTCATTTTTATTCTAACACCTCGCACTGAATATTGTTTCCATATTCATCTTCACAAAAATAGTTTATCGCCATCGCCGTCATAAAACCACAAAAGAAAACAACAAGAAGCATCACAACCACCACCGCCGTTCCACCCACAAATACTTTTCTTCTTTCGATTTTTTCTTCGCCAACCAAATCACCAACATTACAATCAAGTACTTCTGACAATTTCAAAATATGTTTCGTACTCGGATAAGTTTCGCCATTCTCCCATTTCGAAATCGTTTGCCTCGCCACCGACATCTTTTCCGCCAATTTTTCTTGCGAAACCCCAGCATTCGTTCTCAACTTACCCAGATTGTACCTAAATCTTTTATTCATATCTTGACCTTATTATACTCCTTTTTTCAAAAAATCACTGTCACCTATCAGGTGCGAAATGTTGTTTGGAATATACCAAGTCCCCTCACACTACAAACAATTCATTCATAAATTTGACATCACATCCCGCTTGCGGTATAATAGTTAACAGGAACGGGTATCTAGAATAACCATTCCTGCTAGGTTGTTTGGGAAGACTAGAAAACTCTAGTCTTCTTTATTTTTCTTCGCCAATAATTAATCGGCTCAATTCATCTGCTGTTTCGTATCCAAACCTCCAATTTTTAAATGAAATAATAGCACCTATAATTATAAAAGTTAACGAGACAGCTAACGTAATCAATTCCACATTAAGTCACGTCGTTAAACGATTAATACGTTTTACCAATTCCTTCCACAATTCAGAATTATACATAAACACATTATAACACAATATCTGTTTGAGATTAAAAGCCGACAGATTGGTATTTTCTTCGTACGAAATGTCCATTTGGGGCTAAAAGCCGTCAAGGTGGTATTTTCTCTTGCCGAAGCGCTATTATTGATAGAGCAAGGCAAGAAAAATGCCGCATTGGCGGCTTTTAGTCCAAATGGTGGTAGCCGGAACGGGACTTGAACCCGTACGGGTTTCCCCATTCGATTTTAAGTCGAACGCGTATACCAATTCCGCCATCCGGCCACCTCTATGTATTATACCAAATAATCTCAAAAACCCCAAATATTATCAGTGTAATCACCGAACTTACCAGTGTATACTTCGTTTTTGTCCCATATTTTATTTTAGCCCAAACCGAACTAATAATTCCAACCGCAGCCGTCACCACCGACACCACCAGGCACGCCATCCCCAACCCAGATGGCAATCCCGAAATAACCATTGCGCCCGCCCCAGCCCCGCTAGTCATAGATACTATTCCACCAGTCCTACCAATTAAACTTAAGACCACTCCACTAGCTACAAAAATAATACTGACATTAGCAAATTTCTCCACCGCTCTTAGTATTACATCCCTGTCACGCGAGAACCCTTTTGCCTTAGTCGACTTCGGATCTAAGTATACCAAATTAGCCTTATCCGACTCAGTGTTTCCAAGCGCTCTTGCTGCCTTTTCCTTTTCTTTTGCAATTCGCCTAAGCTTCGCCCACTCGGCTTCTGTTTCCGCATCTGCCATTATTGTTCACCCGCCATCATTATTCATCCGCCAAATATTTCACCGCTTCCGTCGCTGCAATCGCTCCATCAGCAGCCGCCGTCACCAACTGTCGCAATTCTTTTACACGGCAATCCCCCGCCACAAACACTCCATCAAGCGATGTATGGCAATCTTCCCCCGCTACAATATATCCTTTCTCGTCAACATCTACCAGTCCCTTGAAACAAGAGGTTAGCGGCAATCTTCCAATCGCCACAAACACCGCTTCCGCATCTTCCGGAATCTTATCATCGTGATGGATATTATAAACTTTTTCACAAATCCCCTCTAGATATTTCACCTCATGCTTAGCCGTATTGCCATGTCCTACTACCACTACTTTTTTGCCCTTATAAAGAGCGCCGTCACAAGTCGCACAGTATGATACTGGGCGCTTCCCCACATCATTCATCATTTTATCACCTAGTTTCCTAGGCTCCGTCCCAGATGCAATTATCAAAGCCTTGCACAAATATTCCGCATCTTCCGTCTTCACCAAAAACCCATCGTTTTCTTGAGAAACGTTTACTACTTCCTCATATTCAATCTCTGCACCAAGTTCAGTAGTCTGCGCAGTAATTTTTCGAATCAAATCCACTCCCGATATTCCAAGATCCCCCGGCCAGTTTTCGATATTTATCGTATTAATAATCTGCCCCCCCTCTACTCGCTCCTCTAATATCAAAACACTTTTTCCCGCTCGCACCGCATAAATCGCCGCCGTAAGTCCAGCGATTCCCGCCCCGACAATCACAATATCATATTCTTTCATCTATACCCCCACAAATTTTTCGAGTTTTTTTAGCGGCATCACACCCACTTCTCGTTTCACCTCCTCACCATCTTTCAAAACCACAAGGCACGGAATAGAAGACACCCCATATTTCTCAGCCAATTCTTCTTCCTCATCAATATTAATCGATCTCACTTTCACCTCCGGGTGCGCCTTTTCAAATTCCTCTATCGTTGGCTTCATCATCTGACATGGTCCACACCAATCAGCATAAAAATCTAATAATTCCATAAACAAACCTCCTTATATTAATTCTTTAATTTTTTCTTCAAAATCCATTGGTACGTCCGTTGGGCCAAATCTTCCCACCACCTTACCATCTCTATCTACCAAAAATTTCGTAAAGTTCCATTTAATGAAGCCGTTTTCCTTTGAAACACCTGGAATCTTCGCAATCGCTTTCATCGCAAGTTTATTTTTCATACCCTTCGGCTCCGGGTCTTCCGAAATTTCACCCTTGAGATACACCCACAGCGGGTCTGCTTCATCACCATTTACTTCTACTTTTGCCAATTGATCAAAAGTCGTTTTGTATTTCGCCGTACAAAATTCATGAATTTCGTCTTCCGTCCCTGGCGCTTGATGTCCAAATTGGTTGCACGGAAAATCCAAAATTTCAAATCCTCTGTCATGATATTTAGAATACAATTTTTCTAGCCCTTCATATTGTGGAGTAAATCCACATCCTGTCGCGGTATTTACAATCAGAAGCACTTTTCCCTTATAGTCCGATAAATCTACTTCCTCCCCCTTACGGTTTTTTACTTTAAAATCATATATACTTGCCATAATAACTCCTTTTTTTCATTATACCAAAAAATCGCACTGTATATATAATATGGTGCGATTTTTTAAGGTTTCTTTAAGCCTTCTTTTCTTCAGCTTCGTCCGCTGGCTTTTCACCGTTGTCAGATGGCACATCCGCCGCATCTACTTCTGGCTTTTCTGCCTCTGCTTCACGTGCCGCCGCCTCTGCTGCCGGATCATACAAAGACGCCACTACCTGATCACTACTCATTTCCTTATCTGCAAATTCTACTCCAGCTGGAAGCACAATATCCGACAAAACAAGTTTATCATCCACTTCTTTCAACCCCGACGCATCCACCGTGAGTTCCTTTGGAAGATCTGCTGGCTTGGCCTTTACATCAATTTCCTCAAGAGCCTGAGTCATTGCAAAATGATAAATCTTAGAAGCCTCACTTGCCTCAAAGTTTATAATCACAATCGGCGTAGTTGCCTCCACCGCCGCATCTGCCGACACTGCATGAAATTCCACATTTACAATCTTACGTGTCACCGGATCTAGCTGTACATCCTTCACGATCGCCAATTGTTTCTTGCCATCAATATCAAGATCAATTGGTGAGTGATATCCAGCCTCATTCAATACCTTCTCCGAAGCCACATACTCCGAAGCCGTCAAAATCGGCTCACCATCACCATAAACCACCGAAGGAATCATTCCATCAGCCCTTAAATTTTTCAATTTTTTACCAGTTATCTCACGCTTTTTTAGCGCCAAACTATATTCTGCCATATTTATCCTTATCTACTTAACTTCCTGTTATTATATCATATTTTAACGTAATTTGCCAGATAAAATCGTTTAGATTGGTATTTTCTCTTTGCGAAGTGCTATTTCTGATAGAGCAAGCAAAGAAAAATGCCAAGATAAGCGATTTTAATGGCAAATTACTTTTACCATTGCCGGTCTAAGTATCTCCCCCTCATAGTAATACCCTGGCCTCAAAGTTTCTCCTATCACTTGTGTATCACCCTCACCCTCTGTCATCACCGCCTCATGCAAATTCGGATTAAATTCCACTCCCTTTTCCGACGAAATTCGCGAAAGTCCCAACTCTTTCATCGTTTTTTCCAAAGATTTTTCCAAAGGCCGAAGCTCCGCATAAGTAGACACCGCCCGCTCAATATCATCTAATAAAGGCAAAAACTTCACCACCGTAGAAAGTCTCGCGGCTTTCCGTTCATTCTCCTTTTGCGTTTCAATTTGTTTACGATAATTCTCAAAATCCGCCCGCGTCCGCTGCAAATCGTTCAAAAGCTCCGCTGCCTTTGATAGCTCTTTACTAACTTCCATATTCTTCTCTTTTTTCATTTATAAATTCTCCTTTAACGTTTCCTCAAGCATTCGCCCAGCATATCTCACTAGCCCCATCACCCGCATATAATTCTGCCTCGTCGGTCCCAGCACTCCAATATAACTCCGGTCCGAAAACGGCGAAACAAACTTAGAAATAATCAAAGATACCTCAGAATTTTTGCCAATCGGATTCTCATGACCAATAAAGATGTTCAAAGCCTCACCCGGCGCCGCTTCCAAAAGCCACGGCTCCAAATTGTCAAGTAATTTCGCCACCGCCTGCACCCTCGCAATATCCATAAACTCCGGCTGCATAAACAGTCTAGAAATCCCTGACAAATAGAGTTGTCCTCCCACCGTCGCAAGCCCAAGATTACCCGTAAGTTCTACCAAAGAATCCACTGCCCCTCTAATCGCCGCATCCGCTCGCGACTGAGAGCTTACCCGCTTCTCAAGCGCATGTATTCCCCGACTCTCACTTGCTCGCTCGTTTAGCCAGATATCGGTATTCCCCGCATTCTCAGTTAAATTATTCACATAATACCGGTATCCCGCGTCTGTCGGTACTCTCCCTGCCGAAGTATGTGGCTGCGCAATTAGACCAACAGACTCCAGCCTCGCCATTTCTGCTCTTATCGTTGCTGGCGACACATCAAAAAGCTTCGCCATCGTCACACTCCCTACTGGCGATGCTGTTTCCGCATATTCTTCAATAATCTGAGCCAAAATCTCCTCTTGACGCTTAGTTATTCCCATACCTATATTATACAAAATTAGCACTCAAAATGCAATAGTGCTAATTCTGCATAAACTCGTACAACTTGTCAATCATTTCTCTGTACACTGCTTCGCGCGACTGATCCCCATTTACGTTCACTAACATCCCTAGTTCCTTATAATGTTCCAAGACCGGCATGGTTTTAAGTCTAAATTCCTCTAGCCTCGTCTTAAAGACTCCGAGATCTTTATCATCCTGCCTCTCTCCCCTATCATTCAAAATCTGGAGTTTATGAAATCTATCCAGTACATCGGCTTCCGAAATATTGAGAAGTACTGCCGCCTTTATTGGATGACCGGCTTTTTCCGCTGTTTCAAGTACGGTATCTTCCTCACCAAACCACCGCCCAATCGAAGACAGTATCAAAGGATATTTCTTCAAATCCTCTCGGAAAAAATATGGCAACACCCACTCATAAAAGATGTTCGTCGGAATCAAATTACCTTGATCGGTCAATTTCTTATGCTTTTCTATTTCATTTGCCCGAATGATAATACCGGAAGACAAAAGTTTACCCCCAATTGCTTCCGCCAGTTTTACCCCCTGAGTATCTTTACCACTCATCGGATAACCAAATATATTAATCGACCCCGTCCCAAGCCACTTCTTTATCTCAGCAATTTTCGCATCCATACCCCCATTATACCATCAAATCGCGCTTAGAAATCACTATTTTTTCGTGTCTTAGAAACATAACAAGTTTAAAAACGTCCTACCAAACTCCTTAAAAGTATCCTATCAAATCCCTTAAAACCGTCCTATTAAACCCCCAAATCCCTCTCTCCACCCCTGTTAAAATCATCCTACCAATCCCCTTAAAACCGTCCTATCAGCCTTGACTATCATAGAGATATTTGTTATAATAAAGCCATGGAAAAGCACACTTTGACCCAGCCCGGCTATTACAGCCGAATTATCGATAAACGTATCAGCGAATGTCTGCAAAGTTTTGGCGCCGTTTCTCTAGAAGGCCCCAAATGGTGTGGCAAAACTTGGACTGCGCTCAATCATTGCTATAGCTCCGCTTATCTTGGTCACAGCATATCTAGTAGCAAGCAGAGTGATTACGATTTAGCCTTAACCGATCTAGACCTCGTCCTCAGTCGAGATAGACCAGAATTAGTAGACGAATGGCAAGACATCCCCGCCGTTTGGGACACCATTCGTCACAAATGTGATTTGGAAAATCAGCCAGGCTTATACATCCTCACCGGCTCCGCCACTCCTCCACATATAGAAGACATCCATCACTCCGGCGCTGGGAGGATTTGCCGTCTCAACATGACCACCATGTCCTTATACGAGAGTGGTGATTCTTCTGGTGACGTCAGCCTAGCCGATTTATTTCAAAATAATGTCAAACCAAAAGAGCTAGAGAATAGACCCACCCTAGACAGCCTCATCTCCTACATTATCAGAGGCGGCTGGCCCGCCGCTATCTCTCGGAAGTTAGCTACCGGTGCCCTCTCCGAAGGATACATCGAAGATGTTTTGAAACACGACGTCATTGCCATCGACGGAGTCAAGCGAGATTCCGAGAAGATGCGCCTTCTTATTCGCTCCTTAGCCCGTAACGAAAGCACCATCGTCAGCAATAAAACTCTAATCAGAGATTTAGACGAAGGCGGCATATTGAATAAAAACACCGTTTCTGATTATTTAGCAGTATTAGAAGAACTACATTTACTAGCCAATCAGCCCGCCTACCGCGAAAACGTCCGTTCCCCCGAGCGAGTCGGCACTTCCGTCAAAAGACACTTTACCGACCCTTCCCTAGCCGTAGCTGCCCTCGGTCTAGACCAAGACGGTTTATTATCTAATCTAAAGGCCCTCGGTTTCCTCTTCGAGGCACTCTGCGAGCATGATTTAAGAGTATATATAGAATCTCTCGGCGGCACCCTCCGCCATTACCGCAACAACGTCTCTGGTTTAGAAATAGATGCTATCGTAGAGCTAAAGAATGGCGACATCGGCGCTATCGAGATGAAACTCAGCCCAGATAAAATCGATGAAGGTGTCAAGAGCCTAAATAGTTTTTCATCCGAACTCACCATCACCCCCAAGTTCAGAGCCATCATTTGCGGCCTATACTCCGCCATCACCAGAAGAAAAGAAGACGGCATCTACATCTTCCCCCTCACCGCTCTCAAAAATTAAACCAAACTATTCCCACCACCAAGTATATTTGCTTTATAATAATTGTAGAAGATGGCGATAGCAAGCATTTTTAATCAGGATGTCTTGTCCGTACTTTTACATCATGGAAGGCAAAGATGCCACTCTACCACTAGATGTACAATTAAGTAGTAGAGAATTATGGCTAGCCCAGCCTAATAGGTTATAATCTAAAGACAGCTAGCCACTCTTAATTGACCAAGGTCAAAAAACAGAGTCAAAGCACGTCTTGTTCATGGGAACGTTGCCCTCACTTGGATTTGTCGAGTAGTTGTTATATAGTATCTAGATAGCCATGCTGAAGTACTCTGGTTGAACCAAAAGGGTTTGGCCAAAAAACTTTGCTTTAAGTACCCCTCTTTCAGGCAACTTCAACAATAGTTCCGCCAACAATCAGGGCAGCAACGGCAACTCAGTTAGGTGTATCCTTAAGTAGTTCCGGTTTCTTCAGGAGTTTCGGTTTATCCGCCCCGACTTCCACGGTCAAAGAGCATCTTCAAAATCAAAAAAGCAGGCGCCACGAGGGGGTCTGTTTTTATTAGATCTAGAATTTACTTAAAGACTTCGACTCGCTCAAATCATAAACATCCTCCAACACATACGAAAAATTTTTCAAAAGTTCCAAGTTATTCTTAAACGGCTTTCTTATCACATTCCAAGAATTATAGTTTTTCATCAACCCCATATAAGAAGCTACCGATTCTTCAGTATTTACACCTGCTAAATACTTAGAAACCGCCTTAAAATAATTTCTCGAAATCCTTTTTCCTGGCATAATCACCCCATTCTTAATTACCATACCAAGAAACGGCACACCCTGCCAAGATGGGATTATCCGCGTCTTTTTACGATTCAATTTCATCCCCATCCCCCTCAAAAAAGTATCTATTACTTCAATATCCCTTTTTACCTGCGCAAGTTGTTCTTTCGTCGCCACAATATAAAAATCATCCACATATCGTCCATAATAATTTGAGTAATTACATATTTAAGCATTCGGTACCTCTTACCATAATTCCCCTCAAATTGCCTATCTAATCCCCATAATACCTTCTCTAGTAATAAATCTCGTCGAATATGCATAAAATAGCCTGAGATGTCCAGTTTTACCACATACACAGGTCTAGCAAAATTCCCTGAGGCTTTCCTGATATGCCTATCGAGTAGCTTAATCGCATACGACGTTCTCTTCCCCACTCGACAAGACGAAGAACCTACATTTAACCTTTTATCCCACCACGGATTAATCGTATCTACTACCCAGTGATGCACGTCTCTATCTGGATAGGGCGCTGCAAAAATTTCCCTTCTCACTGGATTCAAAATATTATGTGCGGTTCCCGGCAAAGGTTTATAATATTCATTATAAATCGCATTGGCAATTTTATCGATGTTCTCATCTAGATACACTTCAATCGAATGAGTATCAAAAGTTTTTCTTTTTCCACCAACTCGCGCCCGCCTCTCGACACGGTAAAGCTCTGCTTTCAATTGATTTTTCGGATCTTTCTTTAGCCATCGCTGAGTTGCTGAATTAGTTTCATTTATTTCATCGTCAAAAATCCCGTACAGATCGTCAGAAGACGGGTCAAACTCTAGATTTATCATTTACATTATCAAGTTTCCCTACTTTTATTTTAAAATCAGTTAGTATCTGGTCGCGAAAAAGCATCAAGTATTCCCCAAGCATCGCCGCCGTGTCTATACTATCCCAAGCACTCATTTCTTGCAAAATCGTCATCCCAGCTTTTATTCTGTTGAGTAAAGCCAGGAGTCTTTCTCCAGTCTCAGTCATAGAGAAATACCCATCCGAGTACATATAGTATACTTCGAGCATCTTTTCTAACCCACGTACGATATCCTCTCCCACCGAGAAAAAATCCCTTCGCTCCAAATTTTTAATCTTAGGAGATATCTGCGTAATAAAATCAACCATCATTTTATATGTTACCGGCGCCATCTTAGCCGGGCGCATCATATTACGTGTCCGATCACGCCGTTCTTCTTCGACTCTCATTAATTTCGAGAAATCATCCGCCGTCCTCGGCATATCAAGAGTGAAGATGTATATGCCGTTGAGTGTCACTTCCACTTTTTTACCCCCCAGTTCTAAAAAATCTTCCGCTACACCCTGAATATCAGAAATCGAAGCTATATATTTAGATTTCGCGTACGAGTCTTTATCATCAAAAACATTCGCAGTTCTTCCCATTCTCGGTGCCAACTCATAGACATAGAAGAGTGCCGAAAAATCCAGCATTTTATACCAAACCATTCCATCCTTACTCGTGTATGAAGGAAAAAGATATAACCTACTATAATCGCCAGTCGATTGCGCTTTTACCCATTTTTTGTTTGAGCGAGTTACGATTCGTAATGCCGAGTTTTCTTCAGCCGAACTTTCTTGTTTTTCTGACCTACGTTTCATGATTTCGGCAATTTCTTCAGTCGAAAAAACCTTTTTCATTCTTTTTTATCACCCGTAGCCACAGCTACCTTTTTCATTAGCTCCGTAGCTGGCTCATTTTTCTTATTTGAATCAAAGAATGATAATTGTTTAATCGTCTCTTTTTCTATCTGCTTCATCTTTACCATATATCTCCTTTTCCCCGCGCCTACGCTTACGCTCGGCGCGGACTTTCCGGAAAGCGGGGGGCGGATAAACCGAAACTCCTGAAGAAACCGGAACTACTTAAGGATACACCTAACTGAGTTGCCGTTGCTGCGATAATTGCCGTACCCGGTATACACATCGGACGAAGTGACGTAGAGGTGTCTCATACTGTTGCCATTATAGTATGTAGAAGACCAGAAGAAGCCGCCGCTGCCCTGATGGCTGGTGGAGCTATCGTCGAAGCGGCCTGAAAGAGGGGTAGAGAGAGCATTTCTGAAGTTAGTAAGATTAGGTGAATAAGCTGTATAAAGAGCTTGGTATTCTCCGGAAGTTTCGTTAGTAGGCATCCGCCAGCCTTTAGGACAAATGTCGTAAGGTGAGTCTATAATAGTGTCTGGTACATCTACTCCTGAATTAGTTGCAAAACAATACGTCCCAGCAGAAGCAGCGCAGTAGTTGTAATAGACGCCGATTTTACCAGAACCGGAGCCATAGGAAGTGATAGTTTGGTCTTTAGAAGCAGTGTTAATCTGTGCGACAGTGAAGCTATTAAAGCCAGAGCTGATGGAAGCTGGAAGGGTGAAGTTGGAAGCGATATTGGTATTTGCTGGAGTAAGGGCAATAGTAGAAGTAGAGCCTAGCCTTAGATTATCTAGCATCCACCATTTACTATCAGCGAGTTTGGCTACCGTATATTCTTGGCTATCGCGACTATCAGTGAGAGTACCAGAGGTAGTGCTGGCATCACAGAGTTTACTTGTATCAAAATCCTGCATATAAGTACTCCCATCAAGGTTCTGGCATGATATCTTGCTAGTAATCGTCACTGCACCATCACCAACGCCAATGGTAT
>CAYOSV010000017.1:0-16061 GCA_964406725.1 uncultured Candidatus Saccharibacteria bacterium
TACAACAGATGAAAAAAGACCTCAAAGAGGACTTAATTTCAGAATGGTACACCCGGAGGGACTCGAACCCACGACTTTCTGTTCCGAAGACAGACGCTCTAATCCACTGAGCTACGGGTGCATGGTCTGATTATAACATTTTTGGGTTGATCGTGAAAGCATAAGCAAGAGGTGGGATAAGCATAAGTTAGAGGTGGAGTAAGCATAAGCAAGGGGTGGGGGGTTGATTTTTTGATAGGAATGTGCCTATAATTTTGCATGTTTTTGCTGAATAAAAAAATGCATCAGTCGTGGGGAGTGGTGATGATGTGTGTGGGGATTGTTATTGGAATGATTTTTGGGGTGGTGTTTCGGGTGAATTATTTTGGGTCGATCTGGTGGGTGGTTTTTGTGATTTTGGTTTTTGTGTTGATGTATTTGAAGCCGAGATTTTTGACGGTTCTGATGTGTTTGGTGGCTGGGATGGTGCTGGCGTTTTCCAAAGTGGCGGTGGTGTTGTCTGACAGTGACGAAATTAAACTTGGTGTGGATGAGGGGACGGAGAGTTTGGTGATTTCGGCTAGAGATTGGCTTTCTGGTAGGATTGAGGAGGTTTTGCCAGAGAGGGAAGCGAAGCTCGGGATGTCGTATCTGCTTGGTACAAAAACGGGGCTTGATAAGGGGCTGTCGGAAAATTTGAAGGCGGTGGGACTTGCACATATCGTGGTGGCGAGTGGGGCGCATCTGTCTATTCTGGTAGAGATTGCGCGGAAGATTTTTGGGAAGATTTCGAGATTTTCGGGGCTATTATTTTCAGTGCTATTGATATTGTTTTTTATGTGTATGGTGGGATGGACGCCGTCGATTCTGAGGGCGGGGGTGATGGCGATTTTGACGCTTTTGTCGTGGTACGTGGGGAGGAAGATTGCGCCGTGGCGGATAATCCTAATGGTGGCGGCGTTTACTTTGATACTGAATCCTTTGTTTCTTACCAATCTTGGGTGGCTTCTTTCGTTTGCAAGCTATGCGGGGATTATGATGCTGGGGCCTGGTATTACGCGGTTTTTTTATGGTAAGAAAAAGCCGGGGTTTGTGGCGTCGACAGTCCTTACCACGATAGCGGCGACGTTGATGACGCTACCGATTACGCTATATTATTTTGGGCAGATTTCTCTTATTTCGGTGGTGGCGAATATTTTGATTCTGCCGACGCTGCCATATGTGATGGGGTTAACGTTTTTGACGGGAATTTTTGCGGGGGTGCCGGGAGTATCAGTAGTGGTGGGATTTTTGACGGAGAAATTGCTGGATTTTCATATTTTTGTGGTGGAGTGGTTTGGGGGGATGGAGCAGTTTTTGATAAAGATAGATCGGTATGAGCCGAGGGTGTTTCTTTTGTATTTGTTAATTTTGGGGCTGATAATTTCTGAAATGACCAGGAGATTTTTAAAAAAAAGGAGAAATATTGGAGATGGATAATGATATGATTGATAAAATAAGGCGTTTGGGATTATGGGCAGAAAAGAAGATTGAAGTGGAAACAAAAACGAAGCCGAGAACTTTTCTTGAAGGAGAGATATTTTGGGCGGTTTTGGGCGAAAATATAGGGGTAGAAGTGTATGGGAAAGGAAATGATTTTCTCAGGCCGGTGGTGATTTTGCATAAATATAACAGAGATAGTTTATTTGTAGTTCCGCTTACATCGCAGGACCAAACTAGTCGTTGGTGCGTGCCGTTTAACCATCGTGGGCTTAAGGAATATACGCTTCTTTCTCAATCGCGGATGATTAGTGTTAAACGATTAAGACGTAAAATGGGAAGAATTGACGATACCGATTATAGGAGAATAAGAAATACTTTAGTACTACAACTTTTAGGGAGGTCAGAGCGAAGAAAGATGAGTGAGCGTTTGATGATCTATTTATTAAAGAAGAGCATACAGGATTAGTAAAAAATGCCTCCAGTCTACGACTGGAGTGGGCGAGAATATCTCGAGTATATTTTTATTATAGCACGGATTGTCAAAGAGTCAAGGGTAGTTAAAATCTATTGGTGTGGTATAATGAAAGCATGAGCGGAATATTTAGTGAATCAACCTTGGGGGTAATTGGTAAAGTTAAAAAAGGCTTTCTTTGGAGTGCGGTGTGTATCCTAATTAGTGGGTTTGTGCTGGGGGCGATTTTGATTGTGATGGGGAGTTATAGTGAGGCGATGGGGAAAATTTTGGGGACGATGGGAATTCTGGCATTGGTGCTGTTTGTAGGTGTAAACAACTTTATTCGGATGGAAAAGGGGACAAAGGCAATACAGATTCTAGCTCTAGTGGGGCTAGTGACGGGGATTCTTGCCGCGATTTTGGGGGTTTTGTTGGTGTGGGAGGTGGTGCCACTTTATGATGTTACTACGGAAAATTGTGTGTCGCCTCGCAACAATCCTAATTATTGCAACTATGTAGGGCTTTCTGCATATAGCGTTGTGCTGTCGGCATGGGCGAAGATTTTGTCGGTTTTGGCATCTCTAGCTGGGGCGGGATTCTGGCTATCCAATGTAATGAGCATTAAAGAAGTGATTAAGGTAGTGAAGCCGCTCAAAATTACTTCGATAGTTTGTGAGGCATATTGTACGATTTATGCGGTAGTGTTGGTATTTATATCTTCTTCTGAGATTTATGGCAATGAAACTTTGACTAGGATGACGGCTTTATCGGGACTAGCGGGGTTTGCTTTTGTGGTGACAGCGCTCGCAGCGTGGATTATTTCGAGGACGAGTGGTAAAAAGCAGGCGGTGGCCGATGCTGGTGGTGCTAGTGTGTCTAGCAATGTAGTAGCACCAAAAACTGATGCAGAGCTCCGGGCGGAGATTGAAGAAAAAGTGCGGAAAGAGATGATTGAAAAGGAGGTGAGAGAAAAAATGGAGGCGGAGCAAAAACCGGAGATTACAGTGTTAATAGAGCCAGTGTCGATAAAAAATGAATCGGTATCAGAAGAATCAGTGTCAACTACAGATGAGCCGGTAGGTACTTTGGATAATGTTGACGATTCGGAGAATACGGGGCTTAGCTCCAATGGACAGTTTTAAGAGAAAGTGGTAGAATAAAAATAAGTTAAAATAATTTTGGAGTAATTTTTATGTCTGGACATAGTAAGTGGGCGACCACTAAAAGGCAAAAAGCAGTGGTGGATGCTAAGCGGGGGGCGCTTTTTACAAAAATTGGAAATCAGATTGCGATAGCGGCGAGAGCGGGAACGGATCCAAATATGAACCCGTCGCTCGCGATGGTACTTGAGAAGGCACGGCTTGCAAATATGCCAAAGGCAAACATTGAAAGAGCGATTGCTAGGGTGGCGGATAAATCAGCGGCAGCTCTGATTGAAGAAGTTTATGAAGCTTATGGACCTGGTGGAGTAGGAATTGTGATTGAAGTGGCAACGGATAACAAAAATCGGACGATGCCGGAAGTGCGTCATGCACTTGATAAAAACGGTGGGCGGATGGCAGATCCGGGAAGTGTGATGTTTCAATTTGCTAGGAAAGGGGTGATTGAGATTTTGGAAAAAGGTGATGATGCGGTAATGGCGGCACTCGAGGCGGGAGCGGCTGATGCGGTAGAAGAAGACGAGTATACTGTAATATATACAGAATCTTCGGATTTGATGAAAGTAAGGCAGGCTTTAGTGGATGCAGGGCTTACGGTGACGAGTGCGGAACTCCAATATGTGCCAACGACTTACGTACCGGTAGAGGGTGAAAACGCAGAGAAACTGGAAAAATTACTTTCGGCGATTGATGATCTTGATGATGTGACGAACGTTTATACGAATGCGGAGTAAGAATAGAAAAGGCCCTGCAATAAAGCAGGGCAGGAGAGATGATAAGGTGCATTTAGTCATCTAGTATAGTAACTAAACAGCCATTAGGAGTGGTGTTATAAAGCCATTCTGCGTCTGCGACGTTAAGACGGATGCAGCCTCGGGAAACTGAAGTGCCAAGACTCAAAATTTCTTCTGGGATTGGTGTCGGTGCACCGGGATAAGCATAACAGACAGAGTGAAACATGTAGCCGCCTTTTTTGAAGCGCATGCAGAAACGCCCGTATGTGCCATCAACCATGGGATGATAACCGGCTCCAGTAGCGTGTGCGTAGATTGAGTAGGTACCAAGTGGTGTGCGGTGTCCTTCGCGACCGGTGGAAACGATGAAGGTATTTAGGATTTGAGAGTTGGCATCGTAGACAAAACAGGTGTTTGAGATACGGTGTACAACAATCATGGCTGGCGGCCCAAGGATAATGGGCGTTTCGGGAATGACGGATGAAGTTTCTGTGGCAACGACGGGATCGGTGTAAAATAATTCTTCTGCATGGATGACAATGGGAGCTAGCATAATCAACGAAAAGATTAATAAAAAAATAGTAAAGTTTTTCATGATTTAACCCTCCTTGCAATGTGTGTGAAATGTAAATGTGCAGATTGTTGATTATATGATATAACAAAGTGAGTGATTTTGTAAATAGGAAAATATGTGATATAATTGTGGGTGGAAGGGTGGCCGAGTGGTTTAAGGCACTGGTCTTGAAAACCAGCAGGTTAACGCCTCGCAAGTTCGAATCTTGTCCCTTCCGCCATCAGAGACGCCATCTTGGCGTTTTTTCATGCTCACTCTATCAGAAATAGCGTTTCGCATGAAGAAAACACCAATCTGACGTCTTTGAATTGTGATATAATGAAATTATATGAAGACGAGGTGTAAATATATTTTTGTGACGGGTGGTGTACTTTCGGGGGTTGGTAAGGGGATTACGGCGGCGAGTATGGGGGCGATTTTGAAGGCGAAGGGCTACCATGTAACAATGCAAAAATGTGATCCGTATCTGAATGTGGATGCAGGACTTCTGAATCCGGTAGAGCATGGTGAGTGTTTTGTGACACATGACGGTGTAGAGACTGACCTTGATCTCGGGCATTATGAGAGATTTTTGGATTTTGAGACTTCAAAGTATTCAATTACTTTGTCCGGTTCGATTTATAAAGAGTTGATTGAGAGAGAGCGGGCAGGTGGATTTCATGGTAAGACGGTGCAATTGGTGCCACATTTTACGGATTTGGTGCAGGAAAAAATTGCATTAGCCTCCAAAGATTCGGATGTTCATATTGTAGAAATTGGTGGTACAATTGGCGATTATGAGGGACTACCTTTTGTGGAAGCGATTAGACTTTTTGCAAATAGAGTGGGGCGGAGAAATTGTCTGTATCTTTCGGTGGTGTATGTACCGTGGATTAACACTTCTAAAGAACTGAAGACTAAGCCGGCGCAAAATGCGCTGAAGGATTTGCGGGGGTTTGGAATTATTCCGGACATTGTGTGTGTGAGGACCGAAAAACCGGCACCTAGAGCGATTTGCGAGAAAATTGCGGTGTTTTCGGGGATTTCTCCGGACGCAGTGGTAAATCTTCCGGACATTAATTCGGTGTATGATGTGCCGTTTAATGTGCTAAGATCCGGGGTACTAAAGATTTTGAATGATTTTGCGGGGGAGACAAAAGAACCAGATATGGCCAAATGGGAGAAATTCTCTAAATGGCGAGCGACTAAATGGGACAAAACGGTAAAGGTGGGTCTGGTGGCGAAATATGTAGGGAATGAGGATACTTATATTTGTGTGACGGAGGCACTTAAAGCTTCATGTGCACACAATAAGGTGAATTTGGAACTCAAATGGGTGAATGCGGAAGATTTGGAAACTGATGAATCCGCTAAAATACTTGAAGAGTTGGATGGGATTGTAGTGCCGGGGGGATTTGGGACGAGAGGAGTAGAGGGGAAAATTAGGGCGGCGGAATATGCTTTGGGGCATAATATCCCATATCTTGGATTATGTCTTGGAATGCAAGCAGCTTGCATCGCAGCGGCAAGACGAGGTGGCGTAAAAAACGCTAGTTCGGAGGAGCTTGGTGCGAGCGAAAAAGATGGGAATAATGTGATTTATATTATGGAGGGGCAAGCGGGTAAAGAGTCTACGGGTGGAACGATGAGGTTAGGCGATTATCCGGCAACACTCAAGAAAGGGACTTTGACTGCAGAGATTTATCGTGAAGAAGCGGAGGAATGTGGAGAGTATATATATGGTACGAAAGTTTTGAAAAATGGCAATGTGAATGTAATAGAAAGACATCGTCATCGCTATGAAGTGAATCAGAAGTTTTTGCCAGAAATTGAAAAAGGTGGGATTATTGTATCAGGGACTTCGCCAGATGGAAAGTTGGTGGAGTTTGTAGAAGCGCCTGATGCAAAGTTTTTTGTGGCGACTCAGGCACATCCGGAGTTTAAATCTAGACCTCTGGCGGTGCATCCGCTTTTCTACCATTTTATAAAAACGTTGAAGGACTTATGATATAATAAGGTTATGGATGAAAGGGAGATACAGCGCAAGAGGCGCGATAACGAAGAAAAAGCAACTGCTGATCGGGCAAAAATTCTGGGTTTGCCTTATTTAGATACTAGGGAATTTGAGGATACGATACCTTTGGTGCCGGCTTTGCTTGAGGTCGGGCAAATGCATAAGGATTTTATTATTCCGTTGACAAGGGGTGGTGATGCGCAACATTATCAGTTTATGGTGACGAGTCAGACGCCTAGATCGTTGATTGAGAAGATGCGGCAGGAATATCTGGATAAGGGAGAGAGAGCGGATTTCTTCTTGATTTCTATGTCGGCTTATAAGGTCTTTATAAATAGATATGACCCGCCAAAAGAGATAAAATATGATGATATTAGAATTGCGGGCGAGGGGGATTCGGAGACTTTGGCTTCGGTGTCAAAAACTTTGGCGGAAGTATCGACAGAAAAGGTATTTGACTTTTTGATTGATCAGGCTGACAAATTGGGAGCTTCGGATATCCATATTGAAAATCTGCGTAATGAAATTAGGATTCGAATGAGGGTGGATGGATTGCTTCATCCAGTGGCGGTGATTGACCGAGATAGGTACCGAGTTTTTATGGGGGAGCTTTCGTCTCGGGCTAATGTGTCAATTGCTTCTGATAAACCACAGTCTGGACATATGCAAAAAGATATTTCGGATGGGAAGTCTACGCATCTTTTGAATATTCGTGTGGAAACTATCCCGACTATGTATGGGCAGGATGCGGTGCTGAGGTTATTTAATTTTGATGAATCTTTGCTTAATTTGAAGCTTTTGGGACTAGAGCCGGAGGAGCTTTCAGAGATTAATGAAGTGATTTCTCATCCACGTGGGCTAGTGCTGATGGTGGGTCCGACTGGTTCTGGTAAATCTACTACGCTTTATTCAATGCTAAATGCGCTTAATACAACTGAGCGAAAGATTATCACTCTTGAGGATCCGATTGAATATGGGATTACGGGAATTTCGCAGATTCCGATTCATACGACGGAAGGTGGGTCTTTCGCAGAGGGACTTCGAAGCGTGCTTCGTCTTGACCCTGATGTGGTGATGATTGGTGAGATTAGGGATGCGGATACAGCGAAGACGGCGATTCAGGCTTCGATTACGGGGCATTTGGTGCTTTCGTCGTTTCACGCGAATTCGACTTCGGCGGCGTTTTCGAGAATGATTGACCTCATAGGAATTAATCCGATATTTTCGAGTTCGATTAGGTTGGTGATAGCGCAGAGATTAGTGAGGAAACTTTCTAATTCTAAAAAGGCACGTCCGGCGACTGAAGCGGAAGCTAAGTATATCAAAGAGGTGCTAGCTGGAGTAGACAAAAAATGGTTGAAAAGTGCAAAGGCTAGGATGGAAGATTATAAAAAAGCATCGCTATTTGGAAATGACAATGTGACTGCGGCGACAAAATTGGATCGAGCACTTGAGGCGCAAGAGATTGGGATGGGTAAGGTGAAGAAACCTGAGCTTACGGAAATTGATTTTGAACATTTGGTTTTGTATGACGCAGTGCCTACGGCGGAAGATCCGTTTGGGTATAGAGGTAGGACGGTGCTAATGGAACAATTAGTGGTATCGGATGATATTCAGGCGTTTATTCGTGGGGATGTGACTGATATTAATACTGATGCGATTGAGAAAGTGGCGAAGGGGAATGGGATGCTGACATTGGAACAAAAAGGAGTGCTGGCAGCACTCAGAGGGGAAACGACACTAGAAGAAGTTTCTAGGGTGATATAAAAAGCTGGAAAGCCGGTTTGCTAAAGCAAACCGGCACTTTTCTGTGCTGGTAGGGCCAGTAGGAATCGAACCTACATTGTATCCTTAGAGGGGATATGTCCTATCCGTTGAACGATGACCCCATATATTATATTATACACTATTTTTCGGGTTTTCTCAACTTATAATATATAGATGGGGCGAAACGGATGGGGGCTAAGGCTTGTTGGGCGGTGTTTTCCATTTTGACGAGTCCTCTGGTTTTGAAAACCTTTTTTAAGGTCTTGCTTCTGAAATTCGACACTGAAAGGATTTTTTCGGTTTTGAAGCCGGTTCTTCGGAAGATTTCTTCGACGTATTTGGGGTGATAGTTATAAAAGCCGGTTTCGCAGATTTCGGTATAGTTGGCAGGTTTTTTGGAAAAAGGATTTTCTTTGGAACGGAGAGTGACATAGCGGGCCATCTTGGGTAAGGTACGCTTATTAGCGACTTCAATTACAGCAACGCCACCGGGTTTCAAAACTCGGTATAACTCTTCTACAGCTTTGCCCAAGTCTTTTAGGTGATGAGTAACACGAACCATCATGAGGCCGTCCAATTCGTTGTCCCTAAAGGGAAGTTTGTAAATATCACCGGCTTTAGTATCGATTTTGTCGCCGTAGATTTCTTTGGCTTGCTCTAGCTCGGTTTTGGAATAGTCAAAAAGATAGATTTTGCGAGCGCGTTTGATATACTCATTAGCTAGGCGGCCATAACCACCACCGATGTCGGCAAATTTTTCCATTCTTTTGGGGAGTAATTTGCGAATGGCCATACGGTCGGCCTGATCTTCGTATTCGCGATCGGCATCTTCCCAGAAGATTTTTTTGTAATCATAACCGTTGTAGTCTGAGACGACTTTGTTAGTCTTTGTCATATACTATTATTATATCACAAATTAGATAGACGGAGTCTTTACTATGAATTTGACAGAGTTGGCGTCTACTCCTCCGAAGCTTTTGCAACTTCCGGCGGCGTTGACGGTGGTGCGAGCGTTACGAGTGAAGTTTGCCAAATCTTTTGAGGCGAAGTTGACGAGTTTGTCAATACCGACACTCTTGAAGGTACTAAGACCGTCTTTGAGAGTGATAGAGCCTTCGTAGAGTTTGGTCTGGCCTTCAACAAGGGAACCTAAGCCGTTTGATAGAGTGGTGGCACCAGTAGAGAGCTTGGTAAGGCCTGCGGAGAGCTCTTGGCTACCGGTGGCAGCTTCGGCTACACCGTTGGTGTAGGTAATGACGCCAAGGTTAAGGTCGATGAGACTTTTGAGGCTGGTAAGGTCGTCGACAGTTTTATCCAAAAGCGTGGTAAGGACACCGAGGCGTTCAGCTGGGATATCAATACCGGCGAGAAGTCCTCTGATATAAGCTCGGTAGATGTCGATTTTTTCCATTAAGGCAGTATAAACTGTTTGGTAGTTAGCAATGGTGACTTCGCCTTCAAATTCAATGGGGGCGCCGAGAGCTCTTAGCAAATTAAGAGCTTGATTGACTTTTGCTAGCAAAGAGGCAACGACTTGATTGGCGCCACCTTGCAAGACAGCGTTGTTTGCTACGATGGTATTTAGACCTTCAGATAGTTGCTTGCTACTGATGGCAGCGTCTTTGGCGCCAGCAGCGAGGGTTTTTGAGCCATCATAGAGTTGCTTGGTGCCGTCTAAAGCGCTGGCAAGACCATTTGAGAGGTCAGAAGCGCCGTTTACTAGTTTATTGATACCGTCTTCTAGCTGATAGACAGAGCTGGTGAGATTGTCCAAATCGTTTAGTTTGGAAGTATCCAAATCGGCTAAGATGTCGTTGGTGAAGATGGTGTAGGTGTTTTCTAGGCTAAAATCGGTGGTGTCGGCTTCTAGAGTGAAGCTATCTGGTAAGAAATCGGTGCCGAGATCTTGATTGACGCCAGCGAGGCCGTAACCAGCAATAATGTAATTATCGGAACTTTCACTGATGATTTTGCCGCTTGAAACTTTGACACCGCTGAATTTGCCGTGGTCTAAAGTGATACCGGTAATAGCAAGGAAAGGAACTTTTTTACCTTGATAAAAAGCGGTAGAATCGTAGTGATAGACGATTTTGACGTGGCCAGATTTGCCTTTCAAATCTTTTCCGCTAATTTCTTGGTTGTCTAGATAGTAATTGATGGTGAAGCTAAAAGGTAGTGCTTCTGGGCCGTCGTAGATAGTGCTACCAATAAAACGAGTTTTGGTGTTGCCGGTTTCGTCGGTCATGACGTAAACAGTCTCGTTTTTGGTGGTATTGATGGGTTTAGCAACGACGAGATCGGTATTAGCGGCGATAGGGGTGTTTGTAGTACTTTTGGTACTTTCTTCGGCGCTAGCGCGATTATTGATGGCGATTAAGCCAGTGCCACCGAGAATACCGGCAGCAATGATGCTTGAAATTAGGATTTGCTTTTTCATTTATGATTCTCCTTTATTAACTTTTTCATGCCCAATGTGGTTCTAATAACTAATGGATCAGTGAAAACGAGTAATGGCGCGAGGAAAACTGGAACGGCGATAATAGAGATGACGGCGCCTCTAGCCATTAACATACAGATAGAGCTGATCATGTCGGCACGAGAGTAGACGGCTACACCGATGGTAGCGGCAAAGAGGACAGCGCCGGAAACAATAATGGAAGGAATAGAAGTTTTGAGGGAAATAATAGCGGCTTCTTTTTTGTCTTTGCCTTCCAGACGTTCGCGTTTGTAACGGGTGGTCATCAGAATAGCGTAGTCAATGGTGGCACCGAGCTGGATGGTGCTGATACAGATAGGGGTGATAAAGGCTAGTCTTTCGCCTAAGAAATGAGAGAGACCGAGATTAATGAAGATGACAGATTCGATGACGGTAATAAGGATAAATGGGAGAGAGATACTCTTAGTGACGATGGCGATAATGACAAAGACGGCCGCGATAGAAATAGCATTAACTACTTGGAAATCTACCGAGGTGAGATCAACCATGTCTTGAGTAGAGGAAGATTCGCTGACGAGAAGTGCGTGTTCGTCATATTTTTTGATGGTGCTGTTGATGTCTTTAATCTGGGCGGCAATTTCGTCCGTGGCGGTTTTGTACTCGGAAACGAGGAGGGTGAGCTCCCATTTGTCGCTTCTTGCTACATCTACAATGCTGCTAGGTAAAATATCCATAGGAATTTCGGTGCCGAGGACGGATTCGAGATTGAGGACGGTTTTGATACCGGAAATATTTTTTAATTCTTCGGTCATTTGATAAACGGTGTTTTGGTCGAGACTAGAGCTGGTTAAAGTCATATGAACGTTGGCCATACCGAAGTTTTCACTCAATTTTTTGTTGGCGACGGCGAACTCCATATCTTGGGGGAGGCTATCGGAGATGGTGTAGTAAACATCATTATTAGTGTGAATGTAACCGATGATAGCGGGCGGAAGAATAGCAACAAAGATAATGAGGAGGGCGGGGGTGATTTTGACGATGGTTTGGCTAAACTTGGTGAAATCTGGAAGGAGAGACTTGTGGTCTAATTTTTCGATAACGTTACTGAAGGTGAGAATTAAGGCTGGAAGAACGGTGACAGAGCCGATTACGCCGAGTATTACACCTTTGGCCATGACAAGGCCGAGATCCAACCCGAGACCGAATGTCATGAAACAAAGAGCTAGGAAGCCGGCGACAGTGGTAGCGGAACCACCGAAGACAGAGCTCATGGCAGCCTTGATGGCTTTTTCCATGGCGCGTTCGTGATTTTTTTCTTTGTCTTGCTCTAGGTATTCACGATAGGTGTGCCAGAGGAAAATAGAATAATCCATAGTAACAGCGAGCTGGAGGATGGCAGAGAGAGACTTGGTAATGTAGGAAATTTCACCAAAGATAATATTGGTGCCAAGATTGACCATAATCATAATGCCGATACTGGCGAGGAAAAGTACTGGGGCGAGCCAGTTGTCAAGGAGAACAAGCATCACGAGAAGTGCCAAGGTAGCAGCGATAATAACGTAAAACAATTCTTCATCTTGACAGAGTTGTTTTAGGTCGGCGGAGAAGGCGGACATGCCAGACAAATAAGCGTGACCGTCGGCGACTTTGCGGATGTCCATAACGGCATTTAATGTCTCGTCGGCAGAGGTGGAAGTATCAAAGAAGACGGCGATTAGAGATTCGTTGCCCTTCTGGAATTTGTTGTAGATTTCTTCTGGGAGAATCTGAGCGGGGATATTATTGTCGTGCAGAGTACCATAGCCAAGGACGGTATCAACATGAGGGACTTGACGGAGTTTTTCTTCAAATTTGGCTTGTTCTGCTTCGGGGAGGTCTTCGGTAATAATAATAGAGAAACCACCTTTGCCGAAGCTCTGCAATAATTCTTCTTGACCTTGGACGGTTTCCATTTTGTCTGGGAGGTAGGTGAGCATATCGTAATTTACGCGGGTATTCAAAAAACCAATAAGAGATGGAACCATCAACAAAATGGCAAGCATCAAAATTATTTTGCGGTGTTTAACGATAAATTTCTCCATATCTACCTTTCTTGGTAGATATTATATCACAGATTTGATTATAAATCAATATGCTTGTATAACATAAGAATAATACGGGGATTAGCTTAAGAGGTAATCAAGGAGCATAGTGATGGTAAAGAAACCGGCGAGGTCGTTTGAGGGGTCTAAAACGAGGAAATAATAAGAATTAGTGCGTTCGATTTCTGTGACGGCGAATTCTAACGAATCGGTGGCGTGAAGATATGAGACGGTTTTGTTCATGTACTTTTCGGCGCGGTCGGTTTTTCGGATTTCTAGAGCATTGAGGGCTTCGGTGTAAAGGATGCCTTTGATATGATTGTGGTTATCGGTGACCGGGAAACTGGTAAAGCCGGATTTGTAGAGTTTGTCGAGCATGAGAGGTCCGAGAAAATCCTTGGTATTTACAAAAACCATTTTGGATTTTGGAATCATAAGATCGGCGATAATGCGGCTGTCAAAGCTCATGATAGCGGCAATGCGAGCACGGTCTTTTTTGCTTAGGACAGAAATTGGAGTGCGTTTAATGATGCCGATAAAATCGTGAAGGTCCTTGGGGGTGTAGGGTTCTTTGGGGGTGTATGGTTCGGGAATTGTTGATAAAAACTCGTCGGACATGTTATAATGTATTATAGCACAAAGGAGTTATATGAAAAAAGCAAGAGGATTTTCGAAAGCTGGAGTTGTAGTTGGTGTGTTGGTGGTGGCGGCGATTGCGGTGGCGACGTTTTTGGTGATAGATGGAAACAATAAGGCGACTAACTATAATGATTACGATTTTTATTCGGTGATTAGTCCGGATGTACACAATGGGAATATTGGTGATCATGTGAAAAAAGATAAAGATGGCAAGTACACGGGTGAGCCGGTCTATATATTTGAATATGCGGATTATCAGTGTCCGGGTTGTGCTTCGATGAACCCTAGAGTAAATCAAGCGGTGGATGAGCTTGATGGAAAGTTGGTGGTAGTGTATAGAAATGATCTTTTAAGTTATCATCAGAATGCGACGGCGGCGGCTTCGGCCGCAGAAGCGGCGGGGCTCCAGGGATACTGGAAGGAATATGCAGACAAACTGTTTTCTGAGCAGTCGGAATGGGAATATAAAAATGGCTCTGAGAGAACCACCTTGTTTGAAAACTATTTTACGGAGGTGACTGATGGCAAAGGTGATCTCAATAAGTTTCGTAATGACATAGCATCGGATGCGGTGTCTAAGAAAATTAGTTTTGATATGGGGATTGCTAAACGGATTGGAATAGAGGGGACACCGGCTTTTTATGTGGATGGCCAATTAATCCCCTGGAGTGCGAAAGACGGTGGTTCGGTAACTATAAATGGCAAACAAATCACTTGGGATTCGGCGCTTTCGGGAGCGGATTTTACACATATCTTGTCTAAAATTGTGGAAGCGAAATTGGGAAGCTAAAGGTGATGTTGGGGGTCTTAAGATGATATATAATAAAATAAGCCCCTTGTTGGGGCTTATTTTAAGTCTCGATAAACTCTTGCCATTCGGCAGGAGCAATCGTAGCTTTGGGCGTTCCTCTACGCTTCAGCTTTTTGATACGCATGTATCCGTATTCTCCTTAATGTTTATTGCTTTTACGACCTAAATAAATAGAAAATTTAAAGCAACTTTTTCTATTCTAACAAACAAAAAATAGTTTTGCAAGCATAATAACTTGAAATTATGGTATAATTATCTCTATGAGAACTGCGACAAACAAATTAAACGATTTTTTGGGCAAAGAGGTGGAAGTAGCAGGATGGGTGAATTCGAGGCGGGATCATGGGGGACTGATTTTTATTGATCTACGTGATTTTGATGGGATTATACAGCTTGTGGTGACACCAGAAACGACAGAAGCGTTTAAGCTTGCAGAGACGGTGAGGGATGAATTTGTGCTTTCGGCTAAAGGCAAGATGAGAAAGAGGGGGCCAGAGTTAGTTAATCCGAATATTCCGACGGGTGAGATTGAGTTAGTAGTGTCGGAACTGACGCTTCTTAATAAATCGGAGCCTTTGCCGGTGAATACGCATGATGATGGTGATAAATCTTCGGAAGAGATGAGATTGAAATATCGGTATTTGGACCTCAGGCGACCGTCGATGCAGAAGATTTTGAAGCGAAGAAGTGAATTTTATAAGTTTGTACGAGACTATATGTACTCGCGTGGGTTTACGGAGATTACGACGCCGATTCTTGCTAATTCTTCACCGGAGGGGGCCAGGGACTTTTTGGTGCCATCGCGCCTTCATCCGGGAAAATTTTATGCGCTTCCCCAGGCGCCACAGCAGTTCAAGCAGCTTTTGATGGTGGGGGGAGTGGAAAAGTATTTTCAGATTGCGCCGTGTTTTCGGGATGAAGACCCGAGGGCGGATAGGCTGTATGGGGATTTTTATCAACTAGATTTTGAGATGTCTTTTGTGGATGACGGTGAGATAGTGCGACGTGAGATTGAGCCTTTGTATATTAAATTGGTGACGGAATTTGCAGAGAAAAAGGTTGTTTGCAATAGCGAAGTGGCGAAAGCTTATATCCCTGAAGATGATGTAGTACCGAGATTACCGTATGAAGTGGCGATGGATGTTTATGGGGTAGATAAGCCGGATCTAAGGTATGGGATGGAATTAGTGGATCTTACGGATGTTTTTGAAAAAACGGATTTTAAGGTGTTTAAGCAGTCATGTGTGAAAGCTTTGTGTGTGAAAGGCGGGGCAGAATTAACCAGGCGAGAGATTGATGAGTTTACGGAGAAGGCACGGAAGTTAGGGGCTGGAGGACTTGCATATATATTATATAGTAGTGGGGAAGCTAAATCGCCGATTCTGAAATTTATGAGTGAGGAAGAAATTGCCGGTGTGAAAGAAAGAATGGGTGCAGAAGATGGTGATGCGGTATTCTTTGGTGCGGATACGCGCGATCTCGTGAATAAAGTTTTGGGGCAACTTAGAATTGCTTTTGCTGATAGGTTTGGCTTGAAGAAGTCTGATGAGGTGGCGCTGACTTGGGTAATGGATTTTCCGTTTTATGAGTGGGATGAGAAGAATAAGAAACTTGACTTTGGGCATAATCCGTTTAGTATGCCAAAAGGTGGGCTTAAAGCTCTTGAGGCTGCAAAGACTGATGAGGAGAAGTTAGCAATAAAAGCTGATCAGTATGATATGGTGATGAATGGATATGAGTGTGCTTCGGGGGCAGTTCGGAATTACAATCCAGAGATTATGTATAAGGTGTTTAATATCTTGGGGTATAATAATGCATATGTAGAGGCGAGGTTTGGTGGGATGCTTTCGGCGTTTAAGTATGGTGCGCCACCGCATGCGGGTGCAGCGCCGGGGCTTGATCGGATTTTTATGATATTGGAGGATGAGGATAATATACGCGATGTAGTGG
>CAYOSV010000018.1:0-14198 GCA_964406725.1 uncultured Candidatus Saccharibacteria bacterium
CATCATCAATAGCATTTGGTTCTATTATAGTTCCAGCACTGGCGATGGCGTAGTTGTACCAGACGGTCTGGTTCTTAGCTGGATCGCTGGTGTGTCCAGAATATTCGTTGCCGCCGGAGTGGATACAGAGGCTATATTTTTTTGTGAAACAAAAATGGTGCGAGTGAGGGTAGTCGAAACCCTATCCCAAGTTTGGAAAACTTGTATACTAACCGCTGTACTACACTCGCACGTTTTACTGGGGTGGGATATCGAGATCGAACCGTTTATGAAATACGGTTCGTCGCTTTTTTGATACCCACATTTTAATGTGGGGTGGGATATCGGGATCGAACCGACGACCTTCTGGACCACAATCAGACGCTCTAACCATCTGAGCTAATCCCACCGTATTGTTAAATATATTGTGATTATACACCATTTACTCTTAAAAATCAAATTTATTTAGCGGGGTTTATGTTATAAACATTGACATTTTGAGTAAAGTGTGATATAATGAGGTCATGTAACTTAAAAACGGCCGTTTTTTATATCATAGAGAAAAGGAGGGGTGAAAAAATGGCGAAAAAGAAGGATTTGATGGACAAAATTGTTAAGTTGCGCGAGAGAGTCGAGAAAGCCGAGAAGGTTGGAAAGACGGCAACTGAAGCAACTGACGGAAAAGGCAAGAAAGATGCGGATCTGGAAGTTGAAGCTGAACTGGAGCCGGAACCTGATTTAGCATCAGAGGATGAGCCGGATGAAGAGTATGAGTTTGACTCGGAGCTGGATAATGAATCCGAATCTGAGCCAGAAGCGGACGATGAATCGGAGCCTGAGTCAGAGCCGGATGATGAACCCGAACCTAAACCTGAGGCGAAGCCAAAACCGAAAGCTGAGTCGGCGTCGGAAGATGACGACTTAGAGACGCTGGATAAGATGCGTGAGATGTTAGAAGCGATGGAATCCTACGAAAAGGAAAAAGTTGCTTCTTTTGAGGAAAAGCTCAGAAAGCATCAAAATGAAAAGGCTAAGCTTAAAGCTAAGGTGGAAGCTAAGTTGAAGGAAGAGGCAGAGGCAAAAGCTAAAGCAGAAGCGGAGGCGAAGGCCGAGGCAGAGGCAAGAGCCAAGGTTGAAGCTAAAGCTAGAGCTGAAGCAGAGGCGAAGGCCAAAGCAGAGGCAGAGGCGAAGGTTAGAAACGGCTATCCGGGGAAGGCATACCAATATTATTCCTCTACCAAGAGGAAGTGGATCCCGACCCAGCATCTCTGGAAGGCCATGCAGTTCTCTGGTGGTCAGTGGATGCCGGTTGGAGCCTGGTATGACTCCGATGGAAATTTCCATCATTTGCTATCCGAAGAGGAGGCTGATAAGTATTTCCCTAACGGCTTCTAAGGTTACACGCACGTTAAACCCCCGATTTTATATCGGGGGTTTATTTTTTAGACTAATATTTTTTAAGAATAGACATAAGCGGTAAAAGGTGTTAAGAATATTGACAAAAATGGTTATGTGTGATATAATGTAAGTAGTCTGAGTTTTGGGTGTTTTCAAGACGAGAAGCCCATTAACAACCAAATCGTCTCAGGTTTCAATTTGAAGCCTGTTTGCCTATATATAAGAGGGGTTAAAATCCCCTAATACGTCCCTGTTACTTATTAATAATAACGGGGGCGGAGGCCCCCATATTTTTATGTATGGAGGTGAAGGTATGATAGCATTGCTTGGATCTATGATTATAGGACTTCTTGCGGTATTTTTAATGAATAAGCTTTCCAAGATGTTTGGGGAGAAGAAAAGCCTGACCCGGAAGCGGGTGACGATTGTAGGCGTAGGAATCGCTCTGGGGAATTTCCTGGCGATCAAGTTGCCGGCGTTCCTGGCTATTTTGTTAATTCCCGTGGGAATAGCAGCAATAGCCTGGATGCTTATGTATTGGCGAGAGAAGGGGAGCACCTTTAAGGAGGCTCTGGTATTCTTCGCTACCAACTTGGTGATTGCATTTGCATTAAATGACGCAACGTTAAGAGTACGGGATTTGATCCAAATTCACTGGCTGACAGCGATGTTTGAGTCGCTAGCCACTGTAGCGATCATTTTGCTACTAGGTTGTCTGGTAGCAGACATGATCTGGTTCCAGCTTTTTCTGAATAACGGTAAGCTTTTTGGAGAGGAGGATGAGGACGATGAAGTTGAGGATGGAAGATCTTAAAGAGAAGCCACAAAAAACCGTCGTGCAGCCAAAGCCTAAGAAAAAAAGGAAGCCGATTAAGGCTGGTAAGGGGCTTGGATATGTCGCTATAGTTGCTGCAATTCTGCTGGCGATTTTGATAATCGCCATAAGAGTGGGTCTAGCTTATCACAATAGCGGCTCGGGTAATATAGTAGCGGAAGCCAAAACTTTGTCGGAAGACAAGGTTGAGGAAACGATCGTGATACTCGAGACTACGGAGACTGTTTCGGCGGATGAGATTAAGACGCCGAATACTGGTGGAAGCGGAGATGCTAGTGGTATAGAGAACTGGCATTTCTACAATCTTGACTTGCAGGAGGATGGCCAAATCTTGAACGATTACGATTTTGGGCCGAATCCGATCCTTGACAATATCTCTGCGGATAAAATCAAGGAGATAGTCAAAGGAAAGAAACTCTCTGACACCGTGAAGGTGAAGGAGATAATTGAAATGCTAGATGCGGAGGAGCTTAAGGAAGAGCAGATCCGCAGAATGCACGACGACACCAAACTTGGGGCTGCCGATATGGCCTGGATGGATTCCATCCTGGGCACCAGGTTCCTCGGCACGTTTTACAGTGTGGCGGAGGAACAGTGGGACGTGGCTATGAACGACGCGGCGGATGCCTGGATAGAGGACGCAGAGGCTTACGATAAAGCGCTTGATACCTTTGAGCGGAAGTTAAACCACGCAAATAAGGTAGAGCTGCGTTATGTGAATTCTGGCCTGACTGACCAGATGTACATGGAGCCGGATGGCAAAAATCCGGGTGCTCCAGACATTGTGGTCATGGAAACTACTTCACACGAAGGGTATTTCATTGTCTATACCTATATCATCAAGGAGACTAAAACTCTTGAGGTGATGTATCGTGTGGATTGTGGCTTCCAGCCCACAAATGTGGCGAAGGTGATGAATATAACACCGAAGAAGAATCCGAATAAGCCGACACCGAAAAAGGTTACGAACAACAACCCTACACCGCCAGCGGCATCACAGCCGCCGGTAGTAACAACGCCGGCACCCGTGATAGTGACTGATGAATCGAGCAGTAGTAGTCATCATCACCATCATTCTAGCGATGGAGGTGGCAATGTGTCACCAATCCCGGTGCAACAAGATCCGTCGACGCCAACGCCGGTGCCGGTCGATCCAATAAACCCGATACCGACGCCGCCAAAAGACCCGACCGATGGGTCAAATTCGGATCCGAACGATGAGCCGGGTGTTGACAAAAATACTAATAACCCTGCTAATCCGAACTTTTCGACTGAAGACCAGGAGACCAATAGTAATCATCAAACGCCTGAGCAAACTGATCAGGCGGTAGAGGATAATCATTGGGCTAATGAAACTGGCCGGGAAGGCGGAGATAGCAATGAGCCTTCCACACCGCCTCCTTCTGAGGAAACTCACGAAGACAACAATGGCGGTGACATCGATGAGCCGACCGAGAAATCGGAAAGCTCAGTAGACCATGACTCTCCGGGGGATCATTGGGACGGCCCTCCGGATTGACATGATATATAGGCAAGCGATAGAACTCAGTGAAGCAAGGACGCTTCAAGTACTTTTTTATACCCAGCGACAAGGATGTCGCTGGGTTCTATCCAAAATTGATATTTGAAATTTGAGATGATTTGGTTGTTAAGACTAGATGGAATTTAACAATTCGGCTAGCAATAAAAGCTTTTAGTTTTGAATTTTAAGAAACTCTAATTATTAACTTAATTTTTTAGGAAATTTTTAAGAAAGGATTTTAATACTATGGAAAAATTTGCTAAATCGGCGCTTAGTGTGTCTGCTGCAGTGATTGTAGCGACTGCTGCGCTAATCCCAGTTGGTTTGGCTAGTGCTTATGGCGACAATACTGGTACTCAGGAAGGTCGCATGGCATACACATTGGCCCAAATCAATGCTGGTATCCTTGGTGATACCATCACTTTTAACTCGATCAAAGATGGTAAAATCGGCGATGAGAGAAACTTTGTAGGTGCTAAACTTACTTCTGGTAATGCTAGCGTTTACAATGCTAACGAAATCAACGTGGAAGATGGTCAAACTTATACGATCCGTCTTTACGTACACAACAACAGTCCAAAAGGTATGGAAGCGATCGCTAAAGGTGTTTCTGTAAACTTTTCTTTGCCTACTACCGTAGCTAAAGAACAGACTGTGATTGGTTATCTTAACTCTTCTAATGCTACCCCAACTCGTTACTGGGATGAGGTAAAATTGAAGTCTAACGATGACTTTTACATTGAATATGTGAAGGGTTCGGCTAAGTACACTAATACTCAGGGTACTTTTGATCTTGCTGATACCATTATCAATGACAATGTAAATATTGGCTATACTTCTATGAATGGTGAAATTCCTGGCTGTTATCAATATGACGGTGAGGTGACTATTCAGGTGAAGGCACATACTTCTGTAAGTTCTAAACTTTCTAAGACCGTACGTATTAAGGGGTCTGGTGAAAAATTTGCAGAGAGTGTGGAAGCTAAAATCGGTGATGAGGTAGAGTTCCAAATTGAATATGTGAACCTACGCGCTGAAACCGTGAAGGACGTGATGATTCGTGACGTACTTCCTACTAATATGGAATATGTAGAAAATTCTACTTATCTGTATAATTCTAACTACAAGGAAGGTAAACTTCTTCCTGAAAACACTGTAACTACTTCTGGTCTTAACATTGGTAGTTACAATGCTCGTGGTAATGCGTATGTACGCTTTACTGCAAAGGTAGTGGACAAGACTATGGCTTGTGGTTCTAACCAATTGGTAAACTGGGCTTCTTCTACCGTTGACTCCAAAGTCATGAAAGATGATGCTTCGGTGATGGTGACTAAGGAATGTAAGGATGATCCAACTCCTACTCCTACCCCAACCCCTACCCCTACCCCAACTCCAACTCCATCTAAAATTGTGGAGACTGGTCCTACTGGTGTAGTAGCTGGTGCGCTTGGTGCTGGTGGTATCACCACTTTGGTTGGTTACGCTATTGCTAGCCGGAAAAAATTCTAAGTTCATTGGCCGCTTCAAGCTAGAACTCAGATGAACGAACCCCACTTTTAGTGGGGTTCGTTTTTTTGTTTGTGATATAATTAGCTTATGGCAACATCGAAAAAGAAGATGTTTCTGAGAGTATGTGTGTTTTTGGTGGCGGTGTTTATGGTGGTGATGCCTACGATAAGTCCGGTGGTGGCGCTAAATAAAGACGAGTATAATCGGTATGCGCAGAATAGTATTTATTTTTATGATCCGGATAAGGAATGTATCCCCGGTGAAGAGGGAGATGATGGAGAACCTGGTGAGCCTTTTGAAGGAGAGGAGAAGTGGGATGGGGCTTGTTCTACTATGACACAATCTAGGATTGATTGGGTCAAAAAATACCTGTCGGCGTTAAAAACTAAGGCATCGGAAAATGGTATACCATGGGAGTTAATTCCAGCACAGGTATTTCAGGAGTCTGGTGGTGGTAAACATGAAGCCTGCGCAAATAATCCACTAGGTTTGAAAGCCAAAAAAGGACATGCTAAATGTTCGAATGGATTTGCTAAATTCAATAGTTATGAAGAGGCTTTTCAATATTATATGGATAGTATAATTCCGATTAACGAACTGAAAGGTAAATATCCGCAAGATCCGTATTCTGCAGTTTCCTTTATTCAATATGGCGCATCTAAATCTTATGCAGTCTGTGATAGTGAAAAATATGAACAATGTGTAGGGCATATGGGTGAACCTACTCCGGGGTATGTACAAGGGGTTTCATCGCTTATTTGCGGAATTCAGAAATGGGCTCAGGGTGAAGGTATTAAAATTTCAAAAGTAACATGGAAAGATTATACCGGCGGTGGTGATGGAGGGGGCGATGAAGATACTAAAGAAGGTGAAGATGGAGAAAACGATGAAGAAGACGATGAAGAAGAAAGTGAGGAGTGTGAAGAAGATGACGGCGATGATGACGACGAGATTGAGGAACCAGAGGCGGGGAATTTGGTGAGTTATGTAAAGGCGTGGGCATGGCCGACTTACCGCAAGGATTATACAGTTAGAATGCCAGCGTATGCCGAATATATGGATAATAAAGCTACGTATAAGGGAGATTGCTCGGGGGTGGATTGTGGAGCGTTTGTAGCAAATATTATGAAGGCGAGTGGTTGGGACCCCAATTATGTGCAAGGCAGTACGGCGTATCAGAGATTTTATTTGAAGAATAATTGGCAAGAAGTAACCGATACGGATTCTTTGAGGCTTGGTGATGTGGGCGTAAAAAAGACTGGACACCATGTGATTTTATATGTAGGCAACATATCTGGGTTTAATTCAAAAACAGCTTCGGCTTCACAATGTGATAGGGCGCCGATGGCTGGAAGAGAAAATGATGACAGTATAAAAAATAACTACACTTGGTATAGAAAGAAATAGAATGAAAGAGATTTGGAAAAATTTGAAAGTTTGGCAAAGAGTAGCTGTTGTAATGGGACCTTTGGTGCTGATAGGGATAGTTATTGTGGCTATAATGGTAAATCTTCTTTCGGAACCAAAAGTAAGGATTGAATTTTCTGGTAATCGAAATATTCCAACTGGTGAACTTAGGGATATAAGAGAGCGTTTGTCAGGAGTAATAGAGGCTAATACGGAGAATTTTGATGGAAATACCGTATATGTAGGAAAGGCGAGAGATTACAAAGAGGAAGTGGATGGTGAATTTACGACAGCGACTTTTATCGTGGATTTTGACGATATTAAACAGTCGTATCTCGTGACGGTAACTTGGCCGGATCCGGATGATGGGTCACCGAATATGTACATATCTTGTCCGATTCTCGATTCTAAATACCCGGAAACTAAGTGTGTAACGGAAGCGAATTCCTCAACTGAAATTATCAGCTATTTGCCATATACTGGTAAGTTGGCTGATGGTAGAAAATATGAAATGACATACAATTATAGCAATAATGGTTTTTATATTACGGTAAATGTGGATTCTTGTGGTGATACGAAGATTGTGGAAGAAGCATTGAAAGAAGCAAAGAATTGGCTTGGTGGCTTTGGGTTTGATTTGAGTAATTATCTTTTCTTCGCGCCAACCGACATTTGTAATGGAGTGGCATCAAAGGATATCCCATATTCTTATGTAATAGCGAATCATGCGACAACCAATGATGAAAATGTGAATAAATATTTGCCATATTTTATACCAGGAATGTATAATGTGTATCCAGTGGTGGATGAAAATAATAATGTGACTTCGATACAGGCTGAACTTTCGGGGTGTACGGATTATCAGACTGATCCGATGGAAGAACAAGTGCATGATTATCTTAATGGTTATGGAATAAACTATCCGGTTGAGTTTGAGTATTGCGTGGAATAAAGTGTTTATGCTATAATAATATGTATGGATCCGTCATACAATAATAGTGGGCAGAATGCTACGGGTAATTCTGGTATTCCGGGTGCGAAGCCGGGGGTGATTGCGAGTGGGCCAGATACGCCGAGTGCGGAAGTGCCGGTGCTGGATGTAGGGGCGGATGCGCAAAATCCGAATGGAATTTTTGCGGGATTGTCACGTAGGCCGACTGGTGGTAGGCCACTTGGTAGCAGGATGGATAGTGGGCCGATTACGACACAGCCGATAGATAAAGTGACGCCTAGTGGCGGTCAGAGACAGTCGAGGAGGGGGCTTCTGATTGCAGGGATGGCTTTGATTGGGCTGGCTTTGATTGCGGGGGTGGTGGCACTAATAATGATGACGAGGGGGAATAAAAATGAGACTCCTAATGCGAATGCGATAAATATGCCGAGCTTTAATAGCTTGATAAACTATGTGTCAAGTGGAGTAGAAAGCGATACGAAAATAAATAAGGAGTATGATGCTAGTGATAAATATTATTTGTCAGCAGTAACTGGAGATGAGAAGAAAGAAGCCTATGAAAGGACGGGTGATTTGATGAAAAAATTTGTGGCTGATTATGAAGCGAATTACGGTGAGGAACAGGAGAATATAAATCAGGAGAGAATTGCGGTTTTGATAAAATCAACAAATGAGTTATTTGATTTTATAAATGTGATAAACTTTAGAGAAAAAATTTCGGGACATGAAATTTCGGTGATGAATGAAAAA
This sequence comes from uncultured Candidatus Saccharibacteria bacterium, assembly GCA_964406725.1. GTDB lineage: Bacteria > Patescibacteriota > Saccharimonadia > Saccharimonadales > Saccharimonadaceae > Nanosyncoccus. Next base: position 8,353 of record CAYOSV010000018.1, read on the forward strand.
GACGGAGCGGCGGTTGCTAAAACTCAGGCTATGGCCTATTATGACTTTTCCAAAATAAAGGAAAATAGCTATGTAACAGATTTTATGGATTCTTATGAAACGTGGGTGGATGCACTATTAAATAACTCTAGTATTGTGAATGCTGCTTATTCATATGTGATGAGATATTACGATATGACAGATGATTTTGTGGCAAGCGTTTATGCGATCAATGATTTGTTGAATGACGACAGTATGACTGGAGGAGAAGATGAATAGGCATCTAAAGAGGCTAGTGGCTGGAATAGTGATTTTGGTGGCTTTTTTGATTGTTCCAATAGGTAGTGCGAGTGCGACGGATAAAAAAACAGTTGCTTCAAAAGCGGTATATGAGGGCGTGTGGCAATGTCTGAGTGGTGGGGCGATTGCGGCGAGCTTTAATGCTACTGATCCGTCTGGATTTGTAAGAAATTCTTTGAATTCGGATACGGTGAAGTTGCCATACGGGTGGACTGAAATAAACGATAATAAATTGAATTGTAGTCAATTGTTTTTTGGTACCAGTAGCTTTACGTCAGGTGTGAGTGAACCTGGGCTGAATGGCGGTATGATACCGATGAGGATTAGAGAAAATAAAGTCGGAATAGTTGAAATAGCGAAATGGTTTGCTGGTGATAAATTTGATGGTGACGGTGGTGTAGGATATAATGCTACTGCTGAAGGAAAAGAGGTGGTGGGAGATGGACAGAAGTTGACCTTCACTATAAAAAAAGAAACTGCTAATAAATTAGGTTGTACTGGAGGATACAGTGAGCGTACGCCTAAAATATCACTTAATGGCAGTGAAGTAAGTGGTATTGTTTTTCCAACGGTGATAGTGAATGAAAATGGTGATATAGTAACGAATAAAAGCGAGTCTTTTAACGTGCCACAGCCGGGATCTGGCGGAGAAACGACGTTCTACACCAACTGTAAAGTTGGCGGTGGAGCAGATGATTTTAGTGGATTATCGATTAGAGTGCTGGATGTGGGATCGGAAACTACTGTGCTATATGAGGTGTGGATTAATGGTCAGTATTGGGCGATGATTTCTACGGCTGCATCTGGTAACGCTGCTAGATACGATGGCGATCTTGGTTGGCAATATCTAGATCCTACTAGTAGTGCGGCTATAGCTTTGGATGGTAAATTGGAAAATATAGGGGCGGGTAATAGTAGCGACTACGTAGATAATTATAAATTCGATTGGAGACATGACGAGAAAGAATTGCTTAATGGCTTGAATGCGAAGAATGAAACTGGATATAATCTATCTGGTAATTTGAACTATGGTAGCCTTGCTTTGACTGCACAAGAAGTGTTTGATCTGTATAGATATTACATTACTGATGTGTTTGGAAAACCGATTTCTTGTCAGGGAGATTCGGATTATGAAGATTACGAATCTGCAGGTAAACCAGTGATAGCATGGAATCATTGTGGAACATGCAGGATTGATAAAGATGGTACAACCAAAAGGGAAAACAATCAGCCCAAGATTATTGATTCGGTAGATAATTTGTATGGGGTGGATTCGTCGTATCATTTTACGAAAGCTGTAAGCCTTGATGACATAATAGCGGCATTGAATAATATAAATATTGGTCAGATTGAAGTAAATGATCCATGCAACAGTAATGGTGGTGGTAGTGGCGGTACTACGCCTGATCCAGATATAACAAAGCCGGGTACGGGAGAATTGGAAGATGGGGCTGGAGTGGATTGTAATAGTCTTAAAGATATTGGGGCGATGCAGTGGGTGCTTTGTCCAGTGATGAATAATGAGCAATATACGGCGTCGTGGATTGACAATCAGACGAGAGATTGGCTACAGGTTGAAACGAAAATTTATAACAATCAGACTATAAAAGATACATGGGGAAATATCCGAAATATTGCGAATGTGATAATAATGATAATTTTGCTGGTGATCATATTCTCGCAAGTAACGGGATATGGGATTGACAACTATGGTATAAAAAGAATGTTGCCGAAGTTAATTATGATGGCAGTTTTGGTTAATTTAAGCTTTCTTATCTGTCAAATATTAATTGATCTTTCCAATATTACTGGGTCGGGGTTGATGGGTATGTTGACACAACTTAGTGGTGGGGCCTCGCCAACTTCGGATACTTCGTTTATCGGAAGTATGGTCACCGGATTCTTTGCGGCGGGGGCAACTGGTGCACCAGCGGCGGTTGGGACTTTTGCTGAGGCGATGACTGCGGCGTCGGTGGGTATTGTAGTTGCTTTGGTGATAGCAGTGATTGTGTTTCTTTTGGTAGTGATAATAGCGGTGATAGTGCTGTTCTTAATGCTGGGGGCAAGAGAGGTGATTATAGTATTGTGCATAATATTATCGCCACTGGCATTTGCGGCATATATACTGCCAAATACTCAGAATTTGGCTAAGAAATGGTGGGAGTTATTTAAGGCCGCGATTATTATCTTTCCGATTTGTGGAGCGATGGCGGGAATTAGTAATATGCTAAGAGCTATATATAAAGATGGTGATGACTTACATGTATGGGCTTATGCAGTACTGTTGATTTTGCCGTATCTTGGGTATTTCTTGGTACCGATACTGCTTAAAAATGCGCTTTCGGCACTGGGGAAAGTGGGTGGTGCGTTGACGGCACTTGGAAATACAGTGAAGAGTGGTGGCAGAGCGATTGGGAGTGGTGCGATGAAGGTGGGGCAGAATACGAATGCGTTTAAGGATTGGCAAGAGAGGCAACAGGAGAAAAACGCTCAGAATATAGTAGACAAAGTAAATAAAGCAAAAGCTGCTGGTAAGACTCCTTCTAAGTGGGCGCAGAAGCGGGCGTATGATGCGCAGATGCAACTGAATAAAATGAAGCAGGAGCAGGCACTTGCGGAACAAGGTGCGCCAGTACTTGATGAGGGGGTAGCAAAGTATCGGGCAATTTCCGCTAAAGAAGCACAAGGCCTTAAAGACTATGCTGATCAGTATGCTGGTTTGTCGCGTGCTGATATGAATACCGAATTAAATACTGCGGTGACGGAGTATGCTAATAATCGTAATGACGATAACGCCTTGAGGCTACAGGCGGCAATCATTGCGGCAGAACAGCGTGGTATGTATAATGAAATGTTGAATGGAGATCTTATGACTTTGGGCTTGTCGGGTAGCGATAATGGACGTGGCGATGGTGTGGGGGCTAGAGATACGAAGATTTTGGCACGACTAGCTGAGTCCAATAACAAAGTATTTAGTCAATATGGCAAACAAATGGGTAAGAAGACAAGCATAGATAATAATGTTAATCAGTCTATGGCTCAGTTTGTGGATGGCACTGGTAATAGCAGTGTGAATATGCAACAGGCCTTTGCATACCAAGGTAGCAATGTACTTAATGGAATGGATGACGATACCCTTGAGTATATCTCGAACAACAATCATGGTGCCGTATCTACGCAGATGCTAACGAATGCGGCGATGAATACTACAAATGAAAAAGAACTTAAACAAATTAATAGTATGCTATCACAAAAAGCGACTGCTGGAGTAGCGGATTATGAAATGAAGCCAGCTGAATTTGCTAAGCTAAACTCAAATACCGTGGAGGCGATGAATCCGGCTGTTTATAGCAAAGCAGTGGCGGATATTAAGAATGATCCAAATTCAGCGGCTAATCAGCAAATTCTCAACTCTATGGATCAAGGTGTACGTTCAAAGTTGGGACTTGATGATGCTTCGTTGGCGCAAGCTCGAAATATGCAACCTGGGTATGCAAATAAGACTTCGGATGATGTGCGTGATGAGGCGGAGGCAGAATATAAGCGTATAGAAGCCCAGAAGAAGGCGGAAATGGATAGATTGCATGGGGAAGCTCTTGAGGAGAATAAGGAATTTGATAGACGAGAAGCTGAACAGGCAGCAAAGGAACAAGCGGCCAAGGCTGAGCAAGAAGCGCGAGAACAGCAGACAAAAGCATTTAATAGGATGGTGGATAGTTTGGATAGGATGGCAAATAATGGTGGAGATAATAATAGTGGGGAAGGATTTGATGGGGGTGCGGGGATTTAACTTGTCGAGCCCAGGGATTTAGTTGTTGAAAAAGATGCTTATGGATTTTCTTTGTTAATATACAAGTTTAAATCTTTTTCAGTTGGTAGATAATTAGAAATTTTGTATGAGCTAATTCCGATTGGTCTATTTATGCCTTTTAACGAATATTGAGCGGTAATTTTGTTGTTTTCTTTGCATAATATTAATCCGATGGATGGGTTGTCGGATTTGTCCTTGAGCGTGTCGTCTATGGCTGATAAATAGAAATTCATTTTGCCAGCAAATTCCGGTATATATTTTGTAGTTTTTAGTTCTACGACTATGTAACATTTTAATTTTAGATGATAAAATAATAAATCTATATAATATTCTTCATTTCCTACGGTGATTTTGTATTGGTTCCCGATGTAGGAAAAACCATTGCCGAGCTCTAATAGCACATCACGGATTTTGGCTATCATATCATTTTCCAGCTCTTTTTCTTTATAATTTTCATGTAGAGTGAGGAAGTCAAAAATATACGGATCTTTGAAAGTTTGTTTTGCCAGGTTGCTATCTATTGGTACTAGAGTATCTTCAAAATTATTAACATTGGTTCCTATTCTTTTGTGATAGCCGCTTTTTATTTGCATATCTAATATATTTCTACTCCAACCATTTTTCAGGCAAGCTTCTATATAAATTTTTCTAATATCACTGCCTTTAATTTTTGATAATATAATTATATTGTGTCCCCATGGCAACTGCGCAACAAGTTGTTGCGCAGTTTTGTCGTTTTTGTAGTTATGATAGAACAGGCGCATATATTGTAGGTTTCTAGCAGAAAAACCTTTTAAATTTGGAAATGAGAGTCTAATTTCTGTTGCTACTTTAGTTATAAAGTAGATATCGCTGTTGGAGTTTTCCGCTAAGATTTTTCCAATCTTGAAATACATATTAATAAGGTTGCTATTTACTTGTTGTATTGTGCGTGTTTGCGTAGTTCTGATTTCGTTTTTAATATTTGCGACAATCTTTGAAAAATCGCTTTTGATTATATTTTTTGGCATAATACTCCCTTATTTTAAGATAGAATATTATAGACATATTTGCATTAAAAAATCAACCCCCCACCCTCAGCTTATGCTAAAAAAATTGAGTTGCTCGAGCTTTTCATCGTTTATATTTACATAGTATATAATAGCGGTGGAACATGGTATAATGGGGGTATGAAGTCTTACGAGAATATTTTTATTTCGTCACTTACTACCATGAGAATTGGGGGGACGGCGCGACATGTGCTGGAGATTGAGTCGGAGAATGATATTCCGGAAGCTTATAAATTTGCGAGTGCGTATTGGTATCCGACTTATATTGTTGGTGGTGGGGCGAATACGATTGGGCGAGATGAAGGGCTAGATGGAGTAATTTTGCTTAATCGTCTGCGCGGATTTACGGATAATAACGGAGAGTTTACGATTGCGGCGGGGGAGAATTGGGATGTGATTGTGGATTATGCCTGTGATAAAGGTTACACTGGGATTGAGGCGCTGTCGAGGATTCCGGGACTGGTGGGGGCGGCGCCGGTACAAAATATCGGGGCGTATGGGCAAGATGTGTCGGGGGTGTTTAAGTCGGCAAGAGTGTACGATACGGCGACGAATAATATTATTACACTTGACAAAAACGCAATGCAATTTGGCTATCGTAAGAGCATTATGAATACCACGATGAAAGGTCGGTTTTTTGTGATTTCGGTGACTTTGGAGCTGAAAAAGGGTCAGATGGAAAGGCCGTTTTATAATTCGGTGGAGAA
>CAYOSV010000019.1:0-13350 GCA_964406725.1 uncultured Candidatus Saccharibacteria bacterium
TTCTGGTACAGATGCCAAATCGATTGAGATGGCAGTAAAGTGGGTTCGTGATTTGACAGAGGAACCGGAAGTTGGTAAGATTTACGATGGTAAGGTGGTCTCTATTAAAGATTTCGGGGCATTCGTAAATATCTTGCCGGGGATTGACGGGATGTTACATATTTCGCAAATCGTGGAAGGCAAGCGCCTCAAAAAAGTGGAAGAAGTTCTGCATGTAGGTGATAAAGTGCGCGTGAGACTTGTCTCGATTGATCATGGAAAACTTAGTCTTTCGATGATTGGAGTCGATAAATAGGAGTTTAGTTTGGAAAAAATCCGAAATTTTTGTATTATTGCGCATATTGATCATGGGAAGTCTACAATCGCCGACAGGATGATGGAGATTACTGGGACGGTGAGTAAACGTGAGATGAAATCGCAACTACTTGACTCGATGGAACTAGAACGGGAAAAAGGGATTACGATTAAACTTGCGCCGGTGACGATGAAGTGGAAAGGTTATACTTTGAATTTGATTGATACACCGGGACATGTAGACTTTTCTTATGAAGTTTCGCGGAGTTTGCAGGCGGTGGAGACGGCGGTTTTGGTAGTGGATGCGACGCAGGGGATTCAGGCGCAGACTTTGGCTAATGTGTATTTGGCTTTGGAACAAGATTTGACGATTATTCCGGTGATAAATAAAATTGATCTTCCGGCGGCGGATGTGGAGGGTGTGGCAGCGCAGATTATAAATCTTTTGGGTTGCTCGCGTGATGAAATTATAGAAGTTTCTGGAAAAACTGGGTATAATATAGATTTAATTTTGGATAGATTAGTTGATCTAGAAGTGCCACCATTCAATTCTCGGGCCGCGTCCGGCCGGCCCGTCGGCACGGGCGGCCGGCGCTCATCCTCGCCTTGTCAGGCTCCGGAGTCCCTCGAATCAAACGGTGGCACTTCCACTAAAGCACTCATATTTGACTCGTATTTTGACGATTATAGAGGAGTCGTCTTGTATGTGCGGGTGTTTGAGGGGGAGATTGATAAGAATGCGGAGATTTTGATGATGGCGGCGGGGACTAAAGGTTTGGCACTGGAAGTAGGGGTACTGACGCCAAAGATGACATCGCGGGAATCTTTGAAGGCGGGTGAAATTGGGTATATTGTGACGAACCTCAAGACTACGCGGGAAGCGAAAGTTGGCGACACGGTGACTTTGGTAAAAAATTCAGCCACTCAGCCTTTGCCGGGATATAAAAATGTGCTGCCGTTTGTGTATGCGGGGTTTTTCCCGGTGTCCAATGATCAATATAAAGATCTTAAAGAGGCGATTGAAAAGTTGAGTCTTTCTGATTCGGCATTGCAGTCTCAGCCGGAGAATTCGCCGGTTTTGGGATTTGGGCTTAGGATTGGATTTCTCGGACTTCTTCATATGGATATTATTAAGGAGCGTCTGGAGCGGGAATTTGGGCTAGATCTTATTATCACAAATCCATCTACGAATTATGAAGTTTTACTAAATACTGGGGAGCTCATTGAAATTAAATCTGCTTCGGAACTTCCGGATATGACGGAAGTGGCGGAGATTCGGGAACCATGGGTGAAGGGTGAAATTATTGTGCCGCGAGAAATGATTGGAAATGTGCTTAATTTGATAAATGAAAAGCGTGGACATCAGACGAATTTGTCTTATATTGAAGAACGAGCGGTGATTGATTTTGAAGCGCCGATGGCGAATTTGCTTACTGATTTTTACGATCAATTGAAGTCGGCGACTTCGGGTTATGCGTCGTTTAATTATGAGCTGAATGGATACAGGGCGGAAGATTTGGTGAGAGTAGATTTTCTGGTGGCGGGAGAAAAAATGGATGCACTTTCTGTAATGGCACACAGGAGTGAGGCGGATGCGATTGGACGTGAAGTGACCAAGAAACTCAAGGAAGTGATACCGCGGCAGAATTTTGAAGTGGCGCTTCAGGCGGCGATTGGGGCTAGAATTATCGCACGGGAGACGATTGGGGCTTACAGAAAAGATGTGTTGGTGAAAATCCATACGGGGGATAGAGATAGGAAGGCGAAGCTACTTGAAAAACAGAAGCGGGGTAAAGCTAGGATGAAACGGTTTGGGAAAATTGATATACCGCCGGAAGCGTTTACGGTGATGCTGAAACGAAACTAGATGATTTTCTCGCCAGGAATTACTAAACAATGAAATAAGGTTTTTGATAGCTTTGGACTTGCTCATTTATGCTATCAAAAACCTTATTTTCATTGTTCTTGCAATCTCACCCGTCATATCCTGAAGATAAGTTAAGTCTGTTACAGTCTTTTCTTCACTAACACATCGGATGTAGCGTCCAGAACTACGAACGTTACTGTGGCCAGTATATAAACTAGCATTATTATAAGCCAAATAATATCGTATTGCACCACTATAGACCTCATCACTCCACCAGACCCCATTAGCAGCTTCATTGTTCAGTATGCCATTGTTATAATATCCGCCTAGGACAGGGCTAAAATTAGTAATATCTCTATTATTATCAAGCTGTTTCATGGTTGGTAAGGTCCAACTTTTTGGACAAACGCTTTCTGTGGCGGTGTTCATGTTGCTGGCATTATCAGTAGCATTTGGTTCTACTATCGTTCCAGCACTGGCGATGGCGTAGGGCCTTAGTTGGTACCGCTATTGTTTTCTTTTAGCGGAAGCAAGATATTTAAAATAACAGGGGATATAACTCTTATGCTGACTGTTTTAGGGGGTAGGGGGTTGAATTCTAAAATGGAATATGCTAGTGTAATTAGCGGTTGGGAGTATTTGGATTTTTTTCTAGTGTAAAATCTTGCGGTGGGTTTAAGTGGGGTAAAACCTTGTTGTAACGGCGAGGGGATTTTATACGATGTCCTAGTCCACTTTGGGTCGAAAATCCCCTATTTTACTAGTTAAGATAGAAAGGAAATAGTTATGAGTAGAGAACACAAAATTCTGCTTGTAATCAGATTCTGGAAGAAAAAGATTACCGTCATCGTAGAATGGCGGTAGTCTAACTAATACTTACAACTGGTAGCATACTAGGCTCTGCTACCATTGATATAATTATACCTCAAGCGGAATTATTCGTCAAGAAATACGGATAATCTCACCCGTCATATCCTGAAGATAAGTTAAGTCTGTTGCAGTTTGCTTCCAGCACTGGCGATGGCGTAGTTATCCTCCAGTAGCTGTAGAAGCTATAGACTGGAATAAGCTTATGGAGCCTGGACACAGCGCACATAGATCCCAGTGCGGCGGTAGCCGTTGTTGGTATATAGGCTACTACCATTGTAAAACAGGCCGTACCGTCTCGCACCAGCATAGGCAGTAGAGCCCCACCAGCGCCCCTGCGTATCCTCATTGTCCAGCGTACCATTGTAGTAATACCCGCCCAGAACTGGAGAAAAGCTAGGAATATAAGCAGAACTACCATCACCAATGCTATCTATTTTTGCTTTATCTGGGAACGTCCACCCTTTTGGACAAATACTCTCAGTAGCTGGATCTGTATTAGTTGCAGGATTAGTTGATGTAGTATTTTTGTCTATGATAGTTCCAGCAGAAGCAAGAGCGTAGTTATACCAGTTGGTCGGCAAATCCCCACTTACCGCTATAGTACCACTGTGAATACAATTATTTTCGTATGCTGGACCGTAACCGGTCTGGGTGGAACTATTCCATCCGCCATAGCATTCTTTCCCGCTAGTGCCGTAGGTGACGAGGTCGTAGGTGGTAAGTTCGCGGTAGCCGTCAAACTATATTTTATGGAGGTAAAAATTTTCTTTACATTATTATTAGGCTTGTGCTATAATGAGATAAAACATAAGCGGAGCATTTGATGAGCAGGGAACGGATTAGACCGATGCCAACAGAGGAAGAAAAAGCTCGTGCTAGACTTAAAATGGCTAGTGCTGATCCTTTTGCTTGGGCGATGAAGTCGGTGGATGATAGATTTCCGGATTCAAGAGAAAAAGACACCAAGACTTTGAAAGAAGAAGCTGAAGTAGAAGCGATGGTCCGCAAGATTATGGCGAAGAAGCGGATGGCTCAAAAAATGGCGGCAGAAATGGCGGCAAAGCAGTCGGTGGAGACTACACCTAAAGTTGTGTCTGAGCCTAAGGCTGTATCTGAACAAAGGGTTGTTTCTGAGGCTAAGGTAGTTCCCGAGCCAGTAGAAACTAAAAAAACAGAGATAGTGGCAGAAAGAGAGACAAAAGAAATAAAACCAGAGGTAGCGACAGAAAAATCCGACACAGAAAAGGCGATTGAGGAGGCTTTTGAGGGGGACGAGACAGCGACGGAAGAGGATTTTGACGATGAATATTATTATAGTGATGATGATATTGAAAAGATGGAAAAAGATCTTTACGATGATTTGGGAGATGAGGACGATTCCAAGCCGGTAGACGGTGGAATTATGGATGAAGACATGATGAAAACCGAAATACTGGATGAAGATCTTTTGGATGATGAGCTAAGAGCGTCGGAACCTAAGGATGCTGAGCCGGAGATTATGGATGATTTTGATGATGAGGAGGATGTGGCTGGAGATGATATAGTTGATAGTGAGACGGTGAAGGAGCAGGTTACTGAGGCCCCAGCTGATGAGACGACTAAAAATGAAAGACCGGTCAATATGGTGCTTGGCAAAAAGACTGAGGAGTCAGAAGAAACAGAGAAACCGGTGGAAGCGGTGGAGGATGCTGATATAACGGTAGAAGTGACGCCGATGGATCAGGATATGAAGGATAAAATCCGTGCTAAGCAGATGAATTTTGAGGTCGAAGGTAGCACCAAAAACCCCTTGATTGATGATGGCAAGCCAGTGCCTGAGATTGAGAAAACGGAGCCGGTGAATACGCCAAAAGCTCAGGTGAAGTTGATGGGGATGGAATCTAGTCAGAAGAAGATGATGGTGGGGATTATTGCGCTTGCGGTTCTAGCGATTGGCGGTATATTGTTTGGAGTGGTTGCAATGATTAATCAGGGGAAGGCCTCTGAGGAGTTGGCGCAACAAATGGCGGTAGTAACTAGTACGACGTCTTCTTCCTCTAAAGATATGGATGATGAATATATTTATGTCAAAGATTGGGGAATGAAAATTAAAATTATTGCAGGATTAACTGATGTGAGCTATAATGTGGCGAATGATGATTTGGCTGAGGTCTTGGTATGGGGAGCTAAGAAAGATAATAGCATATCTTATACACCGGATTTCGCAAGGCAGGCCAAAAACAGCAATCCACTTGGTACGGTGGTGAGAGTAGCGCGCTATGAGAGAGCGGCGGCAGGACGGTTGATTTGGTATGATGACTATTATAATTATTATTACCAAGGTCCGACTGGAATACCGGCGGTGTCGGAAGATGAGATGAACTGGTGGGTAGAGAGCTATCTTTTGATAAAAGAAATGTTAACTAATGCAGATAATTATACTGCGATAGACGATACGACGACGATTGGGCAGCAACAATAGAATTTTGGGGGGATAAGTGTGATATAATGGGAATTATGAAGAAAAAGCATATATTTTCTTATTATATCATACTTTTTATGTTTTTTCAAGTTTTTGGGGTTTTTATAGGAATGAAAGTGTGGGCAGAAGGTGAGAATGAGGAGAGTTTAGCTACCCCAGAACAGAAGACTGTGATCGTGGATCATTGTGATACGATGAAAGATAGTTTGAAATCTTTGCAGCGGACGGATTCGAGGGCGAGGGTGTATCTGGGGAGATATTATGAGACGATTCTTTCAGATTTCATTGTGCCACTAAATCTTCGGTTGGTAGAAAATAATATTTCAAATACTAAATTGATTGATAATCAAACGAATTTTGTGGCGAGGAGAACGAGTTTTAATAATGATTATGTTTCTTATCAACAGTCTTTGGAGGAATTGGTGAATATTAATTGCAAGACCGAGCCGGAAAAATTTTATGAAAAATTGTTGGTGACGAGAGAGAAGCGCAAAATAGTTAAAAAAGATGTAACGAAAATGAGAGGATTGACGGATGAGCAGAAGAAATTGGTGGAGGAGCTGAGAGATGGAACAGGGCGATAAGATTATAGAACAGGGTGACAAAGCTAGAGTGAGATGGACCACTAGGGGTGGTAGGAATTTGACGATACTTGCGATAATCGCGATTATGATATCTGGGGGGCTGACTACGGTGTCGCTGGCGATTTATCATTATTCGGGGGATATTTATTTGGATAGGTCGAGGCCGGGATATTTGCCGGATACGGAGGAAGTAGCGGAAGAAGAAGATACGGAGGAGGGGGTGTATAGTTTTGAAAAGTCGGGGCCGATTACAAAAGAAGTACTGGATGAATATTTGAAGAAGTTGCAGGTGGAGATTGATGCGTTGGATCAGTATCAAGATCCGTTTGATGATAATGCTTTGTCGAACGAGCATTTCGGGTTGTAGAAAATATAATTTCTGTGTTGACAAAGATAGGCATAACCTGTATAATGGTCGGTAGAAAGGTCATACAAAATGGAAAAAGAAAAGGGGATATTGGGCAAGTTGCTTGCTAGTGCTGGCGTGTTGTTGGTAGTAGTGGGTGTTTTTGTGTTTCAGGGGATTACACATGCGGAAGACGGTGCTGAGCCGGCGGATACTGGAGATACCGGAATGATAGTAGGCGGGGCGGACGAAGAAAATCCAGGGCAAAGCGACCCAGAAGGTAATGAGTCTGGAGAAGAAGGTTCGGGTGTTGATGATCCGGAGGGAGCAAGTCCGGAGGACTCGGGTATTGCTGAACAGACACAGCCGACTACTTTGCATGCTTATATACTTGATTACTATTCCAATAAAAATGATCTTAGACCGCTTGAGACTCAAAATGTGGCTTCGGCGGAAGATAGCTATACCTTTACAATCACAAGTACTGTGCCGGATGGTGGTGGAAGGTTCCTTGGTTGGTATGATGAAAGAAGTAAAAAAGTTTATCAAGCTGGTGAACAGATTACTTTGACGAGTGAAACTTCTAGCGTGATGTTGGTGGCGAGATTTGAGGTAAGAGAAGGGTTTACTCTTAGGTACAATGCAAACGGTGGACATGGAGCACCGGCTACTCAAGTAGCAGAATCTTATGATGGATATTATGATTTTGTAGTGTCTAATGTGACGCCGATAAGAGAAGGTTTTGAATTTAGAGGTTGGGCAAAAGATGGTGATGAATCGCAACTCTATCAAGCTGGAAATACGATTAAAAATGATAATGCGGCGGAGCCTTTGACGCTCTATGCAGTGTGGGCAGAGATTAGGACTTATACTTTGATGTATGATATAACAGGTGGATCGGGTGCGCCAGAAGTGCAAGCATGCAAGAGCGCAAGTGGGCGTTGTACCTTTGTGGTATCTAGCGCGACACCGAGTAGAGCGGGATTTGAATTCTTAGGTTGGAGGAGAGGCGAAGAAAGTTTGTCTGGTGGGATGGAAATTACCGTGACCGAGACAAATACTATCTTGCTGGCCGATTGGAACCCGATTTATACCTTTACTTTAACTTATACTTCGGAGGATGGGACGAAGGACTTGCCGGAGCCACAGAAGTGTGAAACTTCGCTTGGGACTTGTACGTTTATTGTGACTTCAAAAGAACCAACCCGTGAAGGCTATATCTTCCTTGGTTGGCGTTGGTCGGATAAAGAAGACATGAGAGCAAAAGTTGGCGATGAGCTCGTGGTGGGAATTGATGGGCCGACTGATCTCAAAATTATGGCGGTTTGGTCTAAGATTTATAGCGTGCTAAATTCTGGTGAAGTGTTTGGTGCGGGTGAGAGAGTGGTCCTGAGGACTGCTGGGGAGTATCACAATTTTCAGAAACTGGTGATTGACTCGGTGGAAGTGCCGGCGGAATATTATGCGGTGAGTGAGGGTGAGACTACTTCCATCATGCTTAGCAACGCTTTTGCCCAGTCGCTCAGTAGCGGAGAGCACGCTTTTGATATAGCTTGGGGTAATGGAGAGGCGTCTGGTATTATCTCGGTCTCGCAAAATGAAGATGGTACAAAAAGATTTGTGGTGGTAGATGGTAATAGTAATGTAGAAAATGCGAGTTTGATGTATCGGCCAAAGGCTGGTGCGGTGTCCAAGGAGTCGGCTGGCGTGGTATCGGATGCGGCGACTGATAATAAAGAATCTGGATTTGATGCGGTGAGGACTCTGATTATTGTGGCGGTAGCGGCGTTTGTGGTGGTGTACATTGTTAATAAATTCTATATTAAGCGGCGCATGGACTTTATTGAAAATTTGTAAAATCGTGATATAATAGCGGTATTATGAAAATTTCTAAAGCTATTATTCCGGTGGCGGGATGGGGTACCCGGAGACTGCCAATCACTAAGATTATTGAAAAATCGATGTTACCGGTGGGGAATCGGCCTTTGGTGGATTATTCGGTACAGGAATTGATTAAGGCGGGGGTAAAAGATATTTATATGGTGATTTCGGATCAAGAGCCCTGCCAGGTGAAAGCTTTTTATAAGGATAATTTGGCGCTTAATCAGTATTTGACTGAGAGGGGTAAGATGGACCGTCTGGAGCTTGCCAAAACTTTGCCAGATAACGTAAAAATCCACTATATCACTCAGGATCCTTCGGCAAAATATGGTACGGCGGTGCCGGTGGCGATGGTGGTGGAGGAATATAAGATTAATGAGCCGGTACTGGTATTTATGGGGGATGATTTTGTATGGAATCCTGGGGGTAAGAGTTCGGTGGAGGCTTTGATGGAAGTGGTAAAAAATGACGATGAGTCGGCGCTTTTTGCGATTGACCATCCGTACGAGGCGCTTCTTAATGGTGGTGCTTTGACTGTAGAAGATGGTAGGGTGACGAAAATTACCGAGAAGCCTAAGCCAGAGCAGGTGACAGGACTAACTTCAATTAGCAAATATATTCTTTCTCCGACGATGTTACAAGAAATTGTGGAGTATGTGCATAATAATAATTTTGGACCGACTGATCAGGAATATATGATTACGGATCCGTTTGCCACTTATATTAAAAAAGGTGGGGTGATGAGAGTCGCTAGAGCTGATGGTGAATATCTGGATGGGGGTACGGTAGAGGGGTGGCTACACGCAAACGAAGTGGTTTTGAAAGAAAATTAGCACTCTACCATTGCAAGTGCTAACTTTGTGTGATATAATCAGGGGTATGCAAGCAGAATTTAGTGATATAATGAGTCATCTTTCCGAAAACGCAAAGTTTGCGATTCAGAAAGCGGATTTTTATAGCAAAAGATATAATAATGGTTATATGGGGACGGAGCATTTGCTCCTTGGAATTCTTTCTATTGATACTTCGACGGGGGCGGAGATTTTGCGTCATGAAGGGGTAACGCTAGAGGAGATTGAGAAAAGTCTTAATAAAGTGGCGGTGGAAGTGCCGGGGTCGGACATGGCGATGATGTCTCTGTCTGAGGCGGTGGTGCTGACACTGCGGATGGCGCAGAATTTTGTGAATGAGGAGGGGCTTAAGGTAATCGGTACAGAACACGTGCTTTATGCGATTGTTTCGCAGCCGAACTCGCGGGCGGCTTTGATACTGGAGCAGCAGGGTGTGGATATTGAGAAAGTGATGGATGAGGTGGAGACTTTGGTAGAAAAGCAGACGGAAGACGAAAAGTCCAAAGCCGAAAAAGCTAAGTATATCAAGACTTCGAATTTGAAATTTTTGAAACGCTACGGTAAGAATTTGACGGAGGAAGCCAAGGCGGGCAAACTTGATACCGTGATTGGGCGGGAAAATGAAATTGAAAGAGTGGTGACGGTACTTTCTCGGCGGACGAAGTCTAATCCAGTTTTGATTGGTGAAGCGGGGGTGGGTAAAACGGCGATTGTGGAAGGTTTGGCGGCGAGAATTGCAGAGCAAAATGTGCCAGGAAATTTGATTGGTAAACAGATTTATCAGGTGGATTTGTCCTCAGTGGTGGCTGGGACGAAGTTTAGAGGCGAGTTTGAGGAGAGGATTAAGGGGATTATAGATGAAGCGATTGAAGACGATTCGATACTCTTGTTTATCGATGAGATACATTTGCTGTGTGGAGCGGGGAATTCGGAGGGCTCGATGGATGCGGCAAATATTTTGAAACCGGCTCTCGCGCGGAATTCTCTGCATCTGATTGGTGCGACGACGCTTGATGAATATCGGAAGACGATTGAGAAAGACAAGGCGCTTTCTCGGAGATTCCAGACGGTGATAGTAGAAGAACCGTCACCGACGATTACGTTTAGGATTCTTAAGGGTATCAAGAAGCACTATGAGGCACACCACGGCGTGGTAATTCCGGATGAAATTATTGAGACGGCGATTGTGATGAGTGGGCGGTATATTAATGATCGGTTTATGCCGGACAAGGTGATTGATGTGATTGATGAAGCTTCGGCGATTTGTAAAGTATCAGCAGACAAAAAAGGTGGTGGTAAATACAAGAAAATGAAAATTCAAAAAGCGGCGTTGGAAGAAAAAATTACTGAGGCGGCGGAAGCGGGTGATTACGAGAAAGCGGCGCTGATTAAAACTGATTTGTCGCGGTTGAACGATGAAATCAAAAAGATGGAAAAAGCAAGTGGTAAAAAACTTGACAAGGCGCCGGTACTTACGGAAGAAAATTTGGCGACAGCGATTTCTCTTAAGACTGGGATTCCGGTGTCAAAGGTGCATGGTAGTGAAATGAAAATGCTACTTGATTTGGAGTCGCATATTAAGGAGTCCATCGTGGGGCAGGACGAGGCGGTGTCGGCAGTATCTCGGGCAATTCGGCGGGGTCGGTCTGGGATTACGGATTCTAGGCGTCCGATTGGGTCGTTTATCTTTATGGGACCGACTGGGGTAGGAAAGACGGAGCTAGCTCGTGTGATTGCGCGTGAAGTGTTTGGTGGGGAAAATGCTTTGATTAAAATTGACATGAGCGAGTTTGGTGAAAAGCATAATGTGTCGCGTTTGGTTGGTGCGCCAGCGGGATATATTGGTTATGAAGATGGTGGAAAACTGACGGAAGCGGTGCGGCGGAAACCATACTCGGTGATTTTGTTTGATGAGATTGAAAAGGCGCATCCGGATGTATTTAATTTACTTCTTCAGATTCTGGAAGATGGGGTGCTGACGGACGGGCAGGGGAACAAAATTAAGTTTAATAATACGATTGTGATTTTGACGAGTAATCTTGGTTCGGCGGATATGTATCGAGAGAGTGAACTTGGGTTTACCGCTAAAGGCGCGAAGGACAAAAAGGCGCTTGCAGAGGAGTATGAAGAAAATAAATCTTATGCGATGAAGGCTCTCAAAAAAGTGATGCGGCCGGAGCTAATTAACCGCTTGGATTCGATTTTGGTATTTCATGCTTTGACTAGGAAGGATGTGGAGAGGATTTTTGACAATCTTATCAATGATCTCAAGAAGCGTTTGGCGACTAAGGGAATTGGGCTAAAGGTGGATGAGTCGGCGAAAAATTATTTGATTGAAAAAGGATTTGATCCAAAAAATGGAGCAAGGCCTCTAAGGCGGAAGATTGAGGATGAAGTGGAATCGCTTCTTTCTGAAGAAATTATTGCAGAGAAGTTGGTGAAGGGTGACATTCCGACTTTGAAACTTGTAAAAGGCAAATTGGTTTTGGTGAAAGAAGCTGAAAAAATAGTAAAAGTAAAAAAGCCGACAAAAGCGGTAAAGAAATAATAAAGAAAGGATTGATATGAAAAATTATTTAGTGCCGACGGTGGTGGAAGAAACTAATAAGGGGGAGAGAGCGTATGATATTTATTCGCGGCTTTTAAATGACCGGATTGTGTTTCTGGGTGAGGATGTAAATTCACATACGGCAAATTTGGTGGTGGCGCAACTTCTTTATCTCGCACATGAAGATTCAAAGAAGCCGATTAAGCTTTATATTAATTCGCCTGGGGGATCTGTGTATGATGGCCTTGCGATTATTGATACAATGAATTATATTGAGCCGGATGTGGAGACGATCGGGATTGGGCTGCAGGCAAGTATGGGGGCGATGCTTTTGTCGTCTGGGGCAAAGGGGAAAAGATATTGCCTGCCAAATGCTAGAATTATGATTCATCAGCCGTCGTCTGGGACGGAGGGGAAAATTACCGATCAGGAAATTATGCTTCGTGAAGGAGTATTCTTAAAGAAGCGGCTGGCGGAGATTTTTGCGAAGAATACGGGGAAGGATTTGAAGCAGGTAGAGAAAGATATGGATCGGGATAATTGGATGAGTGCGGAAGAAGCGAAAGAATATGGCATAATTGATGAAATCATTTCTTAGGTTTTGTGATATTGGCTGATTTGCCGTAGTTTGGGGCTATTAGCGGTTGGGGTAGGTTTAGTTCGTGGATTAGGGTGTTTGCGATGGTGGCGCCGATGCGGAGGCCGGTGAAGGAGCCGGGGCCTTCGTTAAAATCAATCTCGGTAATATCTTTGAAATCTTTATTGTTTTCTTGCAATTTTTCGTGGATGAAGCCGAGTAACTTTTCTGCCATGTCGTGACCAAGATTGGCTTGGTATTCTTTATCATCTAGTCGCAGAATCACTGTGTCGGTGGATGTGTCTAAAAACATTTTCATGTATAAGATTATAACATAGAAATGGGTTGGATTTTTTATCAGTCTCTCTTGAATAGATGAATCTCAGTGGAAATAATAAAATACTATTTTCCTCATCGATAAAATTCCGCCAAGATAATTTTTACAACGCTAGGCAGGTTTTTGGCTCTGTAAGCAAGTTCAGAGTCCAAAAACCGTAGCGTTAGTAAAAATTATATGGGGAATTTTATATGATTCAGAGAAATAGTATTTTTTATTATTTCTTTAATCTCATCAACAAGTTCACTTAAGGCAGATAAAAAATCCTACAATCTTGTTCGCAATCCCACCCGTCATATCCTGAAGATAAGTTAAGTCTGTCACAGTCTTTTCTTCACTAACGCAGCGGATGTAGTAACCAAGGCTACGGTAAGCATTATTGCCAGTATATAAACTATTATCACCATAACGCAGGTAATATCGAACTGCACTATTATGTGCTTCAAAACCCCACCAGCTGCCGCGTGAGGCTTCGTCACCCAAAACGCCACGATTGTACTGACCTCCTTTAACGGGGGAAAAGTTAGAAATGTCTCGATTATTATTTATTTGAACTATACTTGGCAAAGTCCAGCCTTTCGGACAGATGCTTTCTGTGGCGGTATTTATATTTCCACTATCATCAGTATCGCTTTTATTCACTATCGTTCCAGCACTGGCGATGGCGTAGTTATATATTTCACCTACGGCACTAGCGGGAAAGAATGCAGGGGTGGATGGAGTGATGCTAGCCA
>CAYOSV010000020.1:0-13080 GCA_964406725.1 uncultured Candidatus Saccharibacteria bacterium
CCCAGGTAGTACCGTCTCGCGCCATTATATGCCGTAGAGCCCCACCAGTACCCGTACGTAGCCTCATCGTATAGAGTACCATTGACGTAACCCCCACCCAGAATTGGGGAAAAGCTAGTAAGATCTCTATTATTGTCTATTTGTTTTGTAGTTGGCAAGGTCCAACCTTTAGGACAAAGACTTTCTGTAGCGGTATTCATATTGGTGGCATCATCAGTAGTATTTGGTTCTACTATCGTTCCAGCACTGGCGATGGCGTAGGATCTAGCTGATATCGTTATTGCTTTCTTTTACCGGAAGCAATATCTTCAAAATAACAGAGGGTATAACACTTATGCCAGATTTCTGGAGGGTATGGGGTTGATTTTGCACTACCTCTGTGCTATAAGGGGGTGTGGGTTGGTCTTTGGGATTTAGCGGGTTGGGAGAAATGACAGGCTCTAACTGCGAGAGCCCACTAAACGGTCTTCCTAGCGGATTAAAGTTGCTCTAGAAAGGAAATAACGTGGCGGTACAGTTCGTACTGATCGTTATCAACTTCAATAAGGAAGACGACAAATCGAAGAAAAAAGATTAGGCCGTAAGACCTAATCACCAACCTATAGAATGTAACTTGCTAGGGGTTGCATTCTGTTCTTTATTATACCTCAAGCGGGATTAAAATGCAATAGACTTGTAAGACTGGCTGTAGTACCATTCAGCGTATTTTTTAGCCCCACCCATCATTGCTCGTTATTGTTCCAGCACTGGCGATAGTAGCTTCTGCGACTACTGGAAGATAGAAAAACGTAAAGAGGGTGATAAAATTTTTGCAAAAAACTGGGCTTGCAAAATGTTCAAAAATCAGATATTCTTATGACATCATGCACGAGAGTTGGAAGGCGTTTTTAGATGCGGAGTTTGAGAAGCCTTATTTTAAGGAATTGTCGGAGTTTTTACACAGCGAGTATGAACATAAGACGATTTTTCCACCCAAAAAGTTGGTCTTTTCGGCGTTTACGACAGACTTAAATGAGGTGAAGGTGGTGATTTTGGGGCAAGATCCATATCATACGCCGGGAGCAGCGGAAGGGTTGGCTTTTTCGGTACCATCAAATCAACCGGTGCCGCCATCTCTTATAAATATCTATAAAGAAATCGATGACGATGTTGGGCATCACAAAAATCCATCGGGAAGTTTGAGAAATTGGCAAAAGCAGGGGATATTACTTCTTAATACCGTGCTGACCGTAGAAGCACATAAGCCAAAATCACATAGTGGTAAGGGGTGGGAAGTCTTTACCACGGCAGTGATTTCTTATCTAAATCTGGAGCGAGAAAATCTGGTGTTTATGCTCTGGGGAAGAGATGCGAGAAACAAAAAACATTTGATTGATGCTAACCGACATTTGATTTTGGAGGCAGTACATCCTTCGCCTTTGTCGGCGCATAGCGGATTTTTTGGTTGTAAACATTTCTCAAAATGCAATGAATATCTAATAGAGCACGGCGAAAAGCCGATTGAGTGGTAGACTAAACCCAGGCTTCGAGACGCGCTCTTTCTTCGGAGCCGTCAGGGTAAGAAGCTATAATATCTTCTATATAGGTTTTGTCATTTGAGAGATTTAGAGTCTCGACGTCCGGCATGGCCGAGAGAAGTCTGATAATGGCTTCGTCGGTCTCGATATTAGTCATGGAATGCTTGGGGTCAGTAGAATGTGAGTGGACGCGAAGTTCTCTATAGACAAACCTTTTAATGCCGGCTTGGAGACAATGTTTAAGACAATTCTCACAGGTGGCAACTGCATTGTAAACCGTGCAGCCAGAAAGGTCGCGGTGAGCATACAAAAGTGCGTTCATTTCGCTGTGGATGACAAAATAATACTTCATTGGACGTTCCTCAAGCGTCATTTTGGACTCGTCGGCGCCTTGGACCATACCATTGTAGCCGACCGACACCACGCGCTTGTTTTTGTCCACAATTACACAGCCCATTTTGGATGACGGGTCTTTGCTTTTTAGCGCAACCGTTTCGGCGATTTTCATGAAATATTCATCCCACTCACGTTGGCTTGTACTCATTTTTCCTCCATTTCACCTCTATTATAGCATGAAAATGGGGGTGGGGGGTTGATTTTTTTGAGCATTTGTGACTATAATCTTCAAACTTAAAAGAAAGGAGTTTTATGCCGAAAAAATTCGGTCAAAAAATGTGGTGGCAAAATACCAAAAATAAGCCTAGACGGAAAAGAATTGTGAGGTATATAGGTCTAGCTAATATGATACTAATGGTAAATTTTCTGATGCCGGCGATGGCGCTGATGCAAAATGTAGAAGCCACAAGTTGTCCAGACGTAAAATTAATTTTTACACGAGGCTCAGGAGAGGAAAGGTGGAAGGACCAGAATTATCTCACCTTCAAACAAGAAATGACGGACAAACTGGCACTTACACACCTTGATTATGAGTTTTTGGATCTAAATTATCCGGCAATTTCTGTAGCTAGTATTCTGACTTTGTTTACAACGTTCGTAAGTGGCGGAGAGGCCTACGATTTTGGAGCTAGCATTCGCGATGGGGTAGAAAAATTAGCCCAGGAGGTGAATAATTCTGCCTGCCCAAATACAAAATACGTGCTGGCTGGTTATTCGCAAGGGGCAATGGTGATGTCAAAAGCTCTCCAATTTTTGGATTCCAATAAGATTATCTATGCAGCGACTTTTGGTGATCCAAAACTATATTTACCAGAAGGAGCTGGAGCGGTACCGGATGCATGCAGGGGTGCGAATTTGTCGAATTACCGGATTTACGTACCAGATTGCCGGGCATATTCTGGGATGCTAGGAGGTTATAACCCTTATCAGACTGCTAATTATATTGACAAACTCGGAACTTGGTGTAATAAGGCGGATTTCTTCTGTTCGTCGTATTTAAGCATGCGGGACCATACTTCGTATGTAGTGGACGGACTCTACGCCGATGCCTCAAAAGTGATTTTTGATAAAATTACGGAAGCGTTTAAACTAGAGAATAATTATGTTTCTCTGCATGATACAGCAATTCTGATTGATTCCACAGGGTCAATGAGCTCTTTAATTGACCAGTATAAGACCGAGGCTTTGAGGCTAGCAGAAAAAACTTTGGCGAGTGGTGGCAGAGTGGCATTGTACGATTATAGAGATGTGGCGGATAAATATGAACCATATCAGAGATGCAACTTTGAGACTTGTACACTGGAAAGTTTCAAAGCGGGGCTTGATGAGATTGCGGTAGATGGGGGTGGAGACACGCCAGAATCTTTACTTTCGGCTGGGCTGCACGTAATGAAAGAGTTGGATTGGAAATATGGTTCGACTAAATCTGTAGTAGTACTAACTGATGCTAATTATCACGACCCAGACCTTGACGGGACAACTTTTACCGATGTGGTAAACCTCAGTAAGAGTATTGACCCGGTGAACTTTTATTTCGTGGTATCAGATGAAGTGATGGAACATTATGAAGACCTGGCTGCTGCAACAGGTGGCGGAGTGGTTTCTTCGACCAGTGACTTGTCACTTTTGACCGACACGATTATTGCGAGGTATGATAGTCTGCCGAGAGTAGAGGAGTCTTCGGAGGATATTGAAATATTGCCGGAAATCCTTGATAGTGGTTTTGAGTGGATTTCTGATTCTAGTGTGCGGTTGTCTTGGGCTACCACAGGGATGCGTACCATGGTGGCACTGAATGATTATGTCTTGGGGGTGACGGAGGAAAATTCAATTGTACTAGAAAATCTAGATTTTGATACAGAAAATATCGTAACACTTATACCACTTTCTGATACGAGAAGAGGGATAGGGACAGATTTGAACATCCTGAGCGGGGGACGAGGAGATTTTGCCGTTTCGGCGAGTGTTCCAAAAGTGCCTAATGCTGGGAAGCGGTAAGATGCCAATGGTCGCCGTATTCGCATTTATAAACGCCTAATTTGATTTTTAGATGATGGTCGTATTCAGCGACGCGAGCGGCGGCTTCGGCTTCTTCTCTTGTATCGTAGCAGATTTTGTGCTGATCACCCACCCAGCAGCGTTTGGGCTCGTAAATTTGGTTCATTTTTGTATTTTTCGCCATATATTCTTATTATATCACAGATTGTGCAGTTTGTCAATTTTACCCCTTGAATGCATATGTAGAATGTGCTATAATTACCATTATGGTTTTAGAAAAAGACAAAATTCGGAACGTGGCGATTATTGCACATGTGGATCATGGTAAGACTACGCTTGTGGATGGACTTCTTAAACAGTCTCATACTTTCCGTGATAATCAGGCGGAAATGCAACAAACCTTAATTATGGACTCTATGGATCAGGAGCATGAGCGGGGAATCACGATTACTGCCAAGCAGACCTGCGTGTATTACGATGGATACAAAATCAACATTATTGATACGCCGGGTCATGCGGATTTCTCGGGTGAGGTAGAACGGACGCTTAATATGGCGGATGGAGTACTTCTGATTGTGGATGCCCAGGAAGGGCCGATGCCGCAGACTAAGTTTGTACTCTCCAAGGCGCTTGATCTCGGTCTTAAACCGGTGGTAGTGATTAATAAAATTGATAAGCCGGCGGCGAGGATTAATGAAGTTTTATCAGAGGTGGAAAGTTTGTTTTTGGAACTTGCTACGGATGAATCGCAGCTGTTTTATCCGGTTTACTATGCGATTGCGCGCGAGGGTCGGGCTGGCAAAACCACCGAGCTAGATAATGATCTTCATGTAATTTTTGATGCGATTATCAATGATATCCCGGCACCATCGGTAAAATCTGATTCTGAGTCAGCACAGTTACTCGTGGCAGCACTGGCTTCAGATAATTATCTTGGCAAATACTGCATTGGTAAGATTTTTAGTGGCAAACTTAAAAAAGGTATGTCTGTAAAAATCCTGAGTGGTGAAAAAGTTAAAAATGGTAAGATTGAAAATCTATTTATCTATAAAGGACTGGGCAAGGAAGAAGTACCTGAGGCAATCGCTGGAGATATCGTAGCAATCACTGGTGTCTCGGAGGCAAATATTGGGGATACGATTGCCACTGGTGATAATCCGGAGGCTCTGCCGACGATTGAACTAGAAGCACCGACTCTTTCTATTTATATTGGCCCAAATACTTCACCGCTTAAGGGGCGTGAAGGCGAGTTTACGACTTCACGGCAAATCGCCGAGAGGCTTGAAAAGGAGCTTGAAACCAATATTGCGCTCAAAATCCAGCCAGATGGTTTGGGATATAAGGTGTCTGGGCGGGGAGAGCTACATTTGTCGGTTTTGATTGAAACGATGCGGCGTGAGGGTTACGAGCTAGAAGCGGGGCGGCCAGAGGTGGTCTACCGCGAGATTGACGGAGTGAAGCAAGAGCCGATTGAGTCTTTGACTATTGAGGTAGCGCCGGAATTTGTGGGAGCGGTTTCTCAAGAATTAGGGATTAGAAAGGCCGAGCTAAAGTCTCAGGAAATCACTACTTCTGGGACGACAAGATTTGTTTATGAAATTTCTACGGCGGCTTTGATTGGGCTTAGGAATAATCTTTTGACCGCCACTAAGGGCACCGTAATCATGTCTTCAATTCCGTCTGGGTATAGACCGGTGGATGCCAAATACCGCCCAGAGAGAAATGGTGCACTCATCGCTTCTGAAGATGGTGTTTCTACTGCCTATGCGCTAGATGCGGCGCAGGCGCGTGGAACACTTTATATACCACCACAAGTACCAGTGTATCAGGGGATGATTGTGGGGCTTTCAAATAAAAAAGAAGATCTTGATTTTAATGTCTGCAGGGAAAAACAGCTGACCAATATGCGGACACATGCTTCGGATGGGGCGATTCAGCTAACACCTTATACACAGCTCTCTTTAGAACAGTGTCTAGACTTTCTGCTAGATGATGAGCTTCTGGAAGTTACGCCAAAATCTCTCAGACTGCGGAAGCGTCAACTCGGCCCAATTAAAAGGAAGCGAGAAAATCGTGTTAATTGACACACATTGCCATCTACACGACCGAGAATTCTTCACCGAAAAGCAGGCGGAAGAAATGCTCGCTCGGGCACGTGAAAAGGGGGTTGAGAAAATAATTTGCATTGGGACGTCACCAGAAGATTCTATGGCGGCTCGTGATTTTGCCGCCTCACATGATGGTGTTTATTGGACCTACGGCGTTCATCCAGAAGCGGCATCTGAGGCGGGGGTCCTGACCAAACCTGTTTTTTCTTCATCGGGACTTGAATTTTTAAGCACGTCATACGCTGGCGCGCAGGCAGAACCGCCCCTTCGGGGCGAACCTGTCTGGCGCGGCAGGAATATACGTGTTAAAAATTCAAATCATTTTTATGATTCAGAAAAAACAGATTTGGTCACCCCCGCCCCTATTGCGATAGGAGAGGTAGGTCTGGATTATCATTATGAGGGATATAATCGGAAAGCCCAGATTCAGCTGTTTGAGGAGATGTTGCAGCTTGCAACAGATAATGATTTGCCCGTGTCTTTTCATGTACGTGAGGCGTTTGAGGATTTTTTTGAGGTGATAGCTAATTTTCCCAAAATTAGAGGGGTTGTGCACTCATTTTCAGATAATAAGAAGAATTTGAAGAAAATTCTCTCTGAAACGGAGTTTTTTATAGGGGTAAACGGGATGGCGACGTATTCTACCTTACCGACTCCACCACTGGAGCGGATTTTATTAGAAACAGATGCGCCGTTCTTGACTCCTGCACCCTTTCGTGGTATAATAAATGAAAGTGGTTATATTTACGAAATCGCCACGTGGGTGAGCAAAAAATTAGACGTAAGTTTTGAAATAGTAGAGCAGGAGACGACGAAAAATGCGGAAAAATTATTCAGATTTGACGACACCGGCGTTTGAACGCCGTGGGGCCATTGATTTTGATACGGAAAAATTTGAGCCTACTACAGAGTCGCTCATGATTTTTCAGGAATTGAGTGCTATTTCAGAGGAGATTGAAGCATGCCGAAGAAGAAATTGTTAAAAAAACGAGATGAGAAGAAGAAAGAAAAATTTATTCTGCGCTATTCAAATCGGCTTTCTTATGACGACTTAATGGACCTAGAATCCAAGTGGGGTGGAACGATTTTTGGGCCAATCCCAGCGGGGCACAGGAGAGAGTTCTTTGAGCATAAGAAAAATGTCTGGATTTGGTATGAAAGTTGGCGAGACACAGCTGGGGTACCGCAAGAATTGATTATCCGTTACGAAGTACGGCCAGCTGGGGTGTTTAAGCGCGTGTGCGGTCAAAAATATGAAAAATTGACAGGCTCTGAGCTGGATAATTTTAGAACTGCCGCCAAGAATTATCTTCAGATAATAAAAACTAAATTATACTACTAGTGATTGCTTGAAGTTTTAG
Organism: uncultured Candidatus Saccharibacteria bacterium; assembly: GCA_964406725.1. Classification (GTDB taxonomy): domain Bacteria; phylum Patescibacteriota; class Saccharimonadia; order Saccharimonadales; family Saccharimonadaceae; genus Nanosyncoccus. Next base: position 7,381 of record CAYOSV010000020.1, read on the forward strand.
ACGCTTATTGCTAAAATAAAAGTATGAAGAAACGGCCATCAAAAAAAGTTGCCATCGCGGTTTTTGTGATTGGAATGGCGGTCTTAATAGCGGGACTGGCGGTCTTGGTTGTCAAGAAAACAGCTCAGCCGCTACTCGATGATGCGGAATTTTTGATTACAGCGGGAATTTGGACGAGAGAAGACCAGCCTGGCGTAATTTGGGATTTTAGCGAGGTGGGCAAAGGCAAGCTAACCACTGATGATCACCTTAATGATTATGATTTTATTTGGAAGATTCAAGATGGCAAGCTCTTAATAGAAACTAGCTGGCTGTATGACCTCAATAATGAATTTGGCTATACGATCGATCAATACGAAAAGACTTTACTGCTCACAGATTCTAGTAGTGGCGCAAAAATAAAATTTATTGCCACGAAAAAGCCAACACAGAGCAAAGAATCTTAATCTATTTTGATAGTTTGAGACGGTATTCAATATCACGCAGTACATTCATGAAATACATATATGATTCGTACGGCGAGGCATAGGCGGAGAAGTAGGCATGGACGTCACCGTCGCTCCAATATTTAGTGCACATAGAATAGGGATGGTCAGAAGTAGTAAGATAACGCCAATCGTTAATAAGCCTAACATCGTCGGTATTTACGATGTCGTTTCTAATTTGATAGAGTTTCTTCATGGCGTCTTCTTGCATATCGTTTGAAAGCCAAGCCGATAAATCTCGTTCGGTATCGGCCCAAGTGACTGTGTTTGGCATAGAGACTTCACCGTCTGGTTCCAAAGTCTCGCAGGCTTCGGACACAGTGAGGAATTTATTATCATAAACCCCCAGCCAAGAATCGATAAACTTATCCATAAATGCAAAGATGCCAGTGCTTTCCCATTGATGCTCGCCAAAGGTCTCAAAGTCCATAAATAGATTGATTAGCTCGCCATTAAGGCAATCCATGTCAACCCAGTTTTGGTATTTCTCAACGGTTAGAGGCCACTCTTTCCAATTGCGATCGGAAAAACGAAAGGCGATGTCATCCGAAAGGCGATAGTTCTTAAGCAGAAGCTTAAGATGATCACAACCGGCAGGCCGATAGAGATGATTTGAACTTCTGCCGTTCAAAATCTTATCCCAGCCTTCGGCCAGAATACCAACATATTTACGTTCGTTAGCCCAGCGAGCCAGTTTGTCATTATAGGCTAGCTCGGTATTCCTAAAGACTTTGGGAGTGACGCCAAAGAGCTCTTTGACTTTTTCGGCGTGAAGCTTGACTTGAAGCTCAAACTCATTATGGTCATAGAAAAAGGCTAGCGAGTGATAATAAGTCTCGGCCAAAATCTCGACTTGACCACGTGCCACCATACGGCGGATTTGTTCGATCAAATCTGGCGCCCATTTTTCAGCCTGCTCCATCCAAGTGCCGGTAATAGAAAAGGAAACTTTGAAATCCTTATGCGACATCATCTTTCTTTCTAATAACTTCAACATGGGACGATAGGATTTTTGAGTGACTTTTTCAAAAATCCGTTGATTGGACTGAGGACTATTAAAATCCGCATCCCAATAATTAGAATTATTACCAACATCAAAAATCGGATACTCTCGATAACGGACAGGCTGATGAATATGCAAATACAAACAAATCGCGCGCACTTTTTACCTCTTAAGCTTTACATTATTATAAATCTTTTGACATTTTTTCGCAACCTTACTCCATGACATCTGACTACATTCATGAAAGAGGTTCTGCGCCAAGGTCTCTTTGAGGGGTGGATGGTCTACGATAGCAAGAATTTCATCGGCCAATTTGTCTTCATCCCAAAAATCATATTTCATGGCCGACCAGATTACTTCGGAGACGCCAGATTGATTGGTGAGAATGAGAGAATTGCCGTGATAGGCAGCCTCAAGCGCGGTAAGGCCAAAGGGTTCGGACACGGAACTCATCACAAAAATATCAGAGAGAGAATAAATGTCACGAAGTTTTTTACCCCGAATAAAACCGGTAAAAACCACGTTTTTAGAGATGCCGAGAGTGGCGGCTTTTGAGATTAAGTGATTTCTTTCTTCGCCATCGCCGGCGAAGATGAATAGCAGCTTGGGGTTTTTATCGATAGCCTTTCTTGCGGCATCCATAAAAAAATCTAGGCCTTTTTGGACAGTAAAACGACCGACGGTAGAAACAATGGTATAGCCGTCTTGTTTTAGGCTGGTGGCGTATTTGTAAAGACTGTCATCGTATTTATAATTGCTGTAATAGCCTTCGTCTAGAGAGTTATAGATTACGTCAATTTTATTCAAGGGGATCTGGTATTTGTCGTGAATCATACGCTTGGTAAAGTCGGATACGGCGATAATTTTGTCGGCCAACATGAGGCCTTCACGCTCGATTTCATGGATCAGAGGGTTGCCCTCATGATTACCGGCACGGTCGTATTCGGTAGCATGGACGTGAGCTACGAGTGGAATGCCGTAATTTTTCTTGGCAAGAATACCGGCTTCGTAGGTGAGCCAATCATGAGCGTGAACTAGGTCGGGTTTGAAGTCCATTAAATATTCATTGACAAATTCTTGGTAGCTTTTCTGTACGGTGCGGATAGAAATCATGTCGGGACGATCGATTGATGGGATAATATTCTGATGGATATTTAGAGACACGTAAGAACCGCCGCCATAACGATAAATGGGGTCGAGCTTGGTAGCGTGGAGTACGTGCATGAATTCAGTGTGAGGATGCTCGGCGGCATAGGGAACCACAAAATCAATATCTACGCCTTGATTAGCTAGGGCGTGTGCCATATTGAGACATGCCACACCCAAACCACCACTATTGTGGGGCGGAAGCTCCCAACCTAGCATTAGTATTTTCATCATATACCATTATAGCATAATAATTATGCAATTCGTAGATATTTTCGCCTAGATTGGTGTTTTCTTCATGCGAAGCGCTATTTCTGATAGAGCGAGTATGAAAAAACGCCAAGATAGGCGAAAATATCACGAATTGGCAGGGGTGGCAGGACTTGAACCCACGACACGCGGTTTTGGAGACCGCTGCTCTACCAACTGAGCTACACCCCTAGGTGTATTTATATTTTAGCATAATTCGTGCTATAATGAAAGTATGACATGGTGGGTTTTACCTTTCAAAAAATCCGAGATTGAAAAGACTATTATCTCGCCAGACGGCAGGACAAAATGCCGGTTCTACCTGAAGAATAGTCGGGTTTTTTATGAGGTAACAAAAGACGGTAAACCAATCGTTAAAAAGTCGAGACTAGATTTTGAGATTTTGGGCGAGGAACCGATTAGAAATGGGCTAAAGTTGGTACGTTCGCGTTTTTTGAGACATCGAGAAACTATCGAGCTACCTTGGGGGGAAGACCATTATATTGATAATACTTATACGGAAGGGGTGTTTTATTTGGCGGAATCGGCAAGAGCGCATAGAATTTACACGATTAGATTTCGAGTGTTTGACAATGCAGTGGCTTTTCGTTATGAAATTCCACCACAGCCTAAGTTCAGTAGCATCGTAATCAAAAATGAACTAACAGAATTTAATATAGATTTGAATTCTACGGCTTGGCAGATTCCGGCTTACCAGCCAGACCGTTATGAATATAATTACGAGGCAAAAAATGTATACGATTTAGACAAATCCGTACACACGCCACTAACCATCAAAACGCCAAATGGTTTTTATTTGTCGCTTCACGAAGCGGCGCTCTACAACTATGGCTCGATGACGATTAAACTAAGTCGTGAGCAGATTTTGACTTCGGATATTACGCCACTCTCGGATGGAACTAAGGCGCATGTGATTTTGCCGTTTCAGACGCCTTGGCGACTGATTATGATAGCCGGTTCTGCAATTGAATTAACCACGAATAGAACAATGTACTGTCTAAATGATGCACCGACGGGAGATTTTAGCTGGGTTGAGACCCTTAAATTTATTGGGATTTGGTGGGCAATGTACGTAGGAGAGTGGACCTGGGCACCCGGAGAAAGACACGGCGCTACCACGGCGCATGCCAAAGAATATATCGATGCAGCGGCGAGGCTGGGAATTAGAGGGCTACTCATTGAGGGATGGAACGAGGGTTGGGAAGGTGATTGGCTTGAAAACGGTATAAATAATAAATTTACTGTGGCGGCAGAAGATTTTGACCTGCCAGAAGTGGCGAGATATGCGACGGCTCGGGGGGTTGAAATTGTGGGGCATCACGAGACGGTGGGGTTTATCGATAACTACGAAAACCAGCTCGAGGACGCTTACAACTATTATGCGGCGAACAATGTACACTATGTCAAAACTGGTTATGCTGGCAGTATGATTACTATAAACGGCCAAAAAGAATACCACCACTCGCAAGCGGGAGTAAATCATTATCAAAAAACCGTAGAACTGGCCGCTAGGAAAAAAATTTGTCTGGATATTCATGAACCGATTAAAGGTACGGGAATTGAAAGAACTTGGCCAAATCTCCTAACACGAGAAGGAGCGAGAGGGCAAGAATATGAAGGGGGAGCACTTAGGCCATCGCATGCTTGTTATCTACCTTACACGAGACTACTTTCTGGTGGGATGGATTATACTAATGGAATTTTTGATATTACAAATTCCGTTAAAAGAATTTCAACTACTTTGGCGAGGCAGGCGGCGTATTTTGTGACGATTTATTCGGGGATGGCGATGGCGGCGGATCGACCTTTTATTTATGAAGAAAAATTTCCAGAACTATTTGAATTTGTCAAAGCCGTGCCGACAAATTTTGAGAAAACTTTACCTTTGCTTGGTGAAATCGGGGACTATTATGTGGTAGTCAGAAAAGATCGTGAAACTCCTAATTGGTATATTGGTGGAGTAACGGACGAAAATGCTAGACGCGTACATATCAACTTAGATTTTTTGGACGAAGGGACTACTTACAGAGCTTATCTTTATCTGGATTCAGAAAATGCACATTTTCGTGATAATCCTTACGGTATCAATATATTAGAAAAACATGTCGGAAGGTCGGACGTGTTAGATATCTATATGGCACCGGGGGGTGGGTTTGCGATTAGACTGGAGAGAATCGTTTAAATCTCTAATGCTGTCACAATGAAGCGATGAGTGGCGTCTTGGTTTTCTAAAATTTCGCCAGCGCAAGTCATAATTACGAGAGTGTTGTGGGCTTCAGGAGCAAGCAAGGCATTCATATCAATTTCGGATTTAGCAAGAGTTTTAGTGTCGGTAATTTGATATGTTTTGCCGTTGTATTCTATAGTATTTCCGATTTTGACTTGATTTAGATTTTTGAAAACTGTAGAAGAATGACCGATCAAGAAAATTTTGCTATCATGTTTGGTATAACTACCGACAATAGTATCTGGGGTGTTTAGCCGATGGTCTTTGAGCTCCAAAGTGGTAACGTCGGAATTTAATCCAATACTTGAGATATTGAGATTTCCAGAAATTTCGTAGTGCGTAGCTTCGGCTGGCTGAATGCCGAGAATGAGATAAGTAGCAAAAGCCGCTACGTAAAATAAAGTAACGATCTTACGAAAATCAAATCTTCGGCGTCTTAACTCCACACTGCCTCCTTTTTCTTTATTGTAGCACAAGCAGAATGAAAAGGGTAGTGTTTTTTTGAAAAAATTAAGGCCTTGTTGAATAACTAGCCAATTAAAAAGAGTGGTGTTATGCTCATAATATGA
>CAYOSV010000021.1:0-12727 GCA_964406725.1 uncultured Candidatus Saccharibacteria bacterium
GTAATATTCATATCGTCTTTCGCCGTTACCGTCGCTGATACTACACCAGGATTCACATTGTCGCCTACGTATTCTACTGTATACTCATCAGAGTCAACCTCAAATTCGCCAATCATCACTTTCGCCCAAGGAGTCTTTGGCTCACCGTTATATCTTACTGTAGTATATTCTAGCGCAATATCGGCATTAGTGATAGTATACGGATTCACTGTGTAATCTTTTACCAAATCTCCGCCATCGGTATAGTTCCCCATCGTTGTCACCGTCAAGCTCTTGTCTCCCGCCGTTATTGTATCTTCTTCATACTCCACGGTATAATCAGTCCCCTCCATCAGTACCGTATCGGTCACACCGTTTAGTTGCACCATTACTATCACATCAGGCTCATTCTCTTCGCCCGAATAATGAATTTCATCATCAGGTATCAGTACATTTGCCAAATTTACCGCGAATGGGCTAATCGTCGCCGTCGTATTATATGTATCGTTAGAAAGTTCATAATAATCAGCTGATTCATCAACTAGAGTCACTACTACCGCTACATCCTTATCAGCACCAACATTCGCATCAACAAAATTTGCCTCTGCTTCGTAATCTAATCTCGTTCCAAGGTCAAACGTTATACTGTCTGACACAATAATTGCCATCGTCGTACCATCATAAGTTTTATCCGATACACTAGCCGCTGTAATATTAACTGTTTTCTTATTCACGGTCAATTTATAAGAAGCTACTGCTTCAGCATAAGTATCGGTTTCTGCCGCTGTTGCCACAATATAAGTTTCACCGACCCCTTCAATCGTTACTTCACCAGTTTCAGCATTGACCGTCGCCACATCTGCGTTAATGGAAGAATAAGTCACTTCACCATCACCAAGTGTATGGTTAGCCTCGATAGTAAAGTTCGCATCCCCCCATTCCTTCTCTTCTCCTTCCATCTCAAAGCTAATTTCTTGCTCTGCCTTACTAGCAGAATCTACAACTACTTCCGCCATCAAGTCTCCAGAAAAACTACCACCAGTGCCAGATAACTCCAAAGCTAAATTATCCAACGCTACATTATAAGTGCCAGCTGGCGTACCTGCTGCCACCGAATAAGTGCCGCTCAGAATCACCTCATCCGCCGCAAATTCTACCCCAGTATCACTACCACTCATCCAAGTAAATCTTCCCACCGATTCACCAATCTCATTAGAAATCACATCTGCCGCTACAAATTTATCAGAATAAGTCATACCAGTCAAAGTAAAATTTGACGTACCGGTCGTAATTTCGTGTACTGCCATATCAGCACTAATCGCAAAAGCATCTATCGCATCAGCTGCCTTAATCGATACCGTCGCCGTCTGCGCTTCATCACTCTCAGTCAATTCGCTTGCTACATATCCTAAATGCTCCATTGTCGCAAACGCTTTTGACATTATCGTTAGCGTCAAAAACGATACCAAAAGCATCACCATCCCAAGCGATGACACCATTAAAATTCTTTTTCTTTTTTGTAGCATAGAAGCTCCTTTTTTAATTTTGACCTGATAATACCACTATTATAGCAATAATATTTCAAAAACGCTAGTGTTTTTTCAAAATTATCCCAAATTTTTACCACGAAAGCGGTAAATAATTTGCGCTCGTCGAAAGCAGTATCGAACGTTTAATTTTTGCCAAATCCAGCACATTGACATTTCTGTCTCCCGTCACATCAGCAACTACTTTTGCTTTATCAGACAAAGCTAGATAATTAGCACTTGTTGGAAGCAAAATTGACCGCTTCACCTTTGCAAGATCTAGCACGTTCACCGTTCCATTCAAATCCACATCCCCCACCAATGCCATATGGATCGTACTAAAATAATCCGTATCATCAAAATAAAATACTTTGATATTATCTTGCTCAGTATTTTCTGCCTCAACTCTTGTATATGCACCATCTTTTTCTGCTATCGCCATCACCGGCCCCGCATCAGAAGCCACAATCAAATAATTGTCTGTAATAAGAAATCCCATCGTACCCGCAGACAAAGCGTTCGTTAAACCATCGAGATTATACCCCCAATGGCTCGCAAACACCTCATAATTATCACAATCATAGTCCGTACAAAATCCCGGCGTATAATAAAAATACGGCATCCCCCATCCATAGTATTCGTCCCAACCTTCATCACCAAAGTCTATTGAATAGTCCTTCAGTAGCTCCTTCGCACTCGCTCTAGTCAAATCTTTATTTAAACTTTTCAGATTCGCAAGCATCGCTGCCATATGTGGCGATGCTTGCGAAGTCCCACTCATATAGTGTTCGTTAATCCCCGCTACTACAGCACCCGGAAGGGCAAAATCAATTTTTTCACCATAATTAGAGCCATAAATCTTCCCCGTCTCTGGATCTGGCTCAGTTTCTGTCCACTTCTCCACCACGCAATCCGCCTCTTCATCGCAAAGCTGCAATGCCGCAATCGAAAACGTATTATCATAACTTGCCGGATAATTCAAAGTATCTTCGTTGTCATTTCCTGCCGACGCTGTACTTATAATGCCCACATCGTCCGCTGCGGCTAGAGCGTTTTCCATCGCCACATCATAATCAGGGCCACCCAAACTCATGTTTATTACGTCTACACCTTCAGCCACTGCATGATTTATGCCAGTAATCACATCTGAATTATACGAACCTCCCGCCGCATTAGCAGTCACTTTTATCACCAGCAGCTGCACATTACTAGGCGTCCCCTCCATTACTATACCGCCCACATGTGTCCCATGTTTATTAGAAGCTCCGTCCCTTATCTCACCACCGCCACATTCCGCTACACAATAATATTCAAAAGTCCGATCAGAAAGATACGTGTTAAAATCACTTTGGTCCATCCCGCTATCTAGCACTGCCACCGTCACCGTCGGTAAATTTTCCAAATCCGCCATCTCCTCAAGTAACTTATTTAGTCCCGTTGCATAAACCCCCCAAGACAAATATTCATCTTCTTCCTCTTCATCGCCAGTTCCCAAAGTCTGATAAATTTCTTCCTTACTCATCACTTTTTTATCCGTCGGAGCATCTCCCATCAAATAATACATTTGATTCTTCTCTACTATCGCTCCATTCTTTGTCAAATTCTCGAATGCAGCATCTCTTGCCGCACCATTATCGTACGACAACATATATAAATAATTCGGCGCTTCCACTACGCTTACTGCTCCGTAAGTCTCCGGACGAGTTTTGCTAGTCACCATCAAAATATTTTCTGGATCCACTTCTTTTCTCATTTCCGCATAATCATCAAAATATTTATCCAAAAACTCTTCCGACAACTCCGCAATGTTCGTCCAGTCTTCTTCCACCGCGCTGCTATTATCGTTACTATTAAAAATAATTGCCACAGTCACCAAAATTAGCAGCACCGGAATTAAAGCCACTGTAACTCCCAAATACCTCTTTCCACTCATGCTTACATTATATCACACTTTTGGAATTTGTTGTGTTATGCAATGTATATTTCCACCACCAAGTAGTATCTCTCGCGCATAAATTGGCTCAATTGTTCGATCTGGGAAGAGTTCTTTCAAAGTTCTTACCGCATCCGCATCGTATGGATCATTAAAAATCGGCAAAATTATCGCACCGTTACAGTTATAATAATTAATATATGATGCCGGCAGCCTATCCCCCTCATTACGTGGGAAAGTCCCTTCCACCACATCCACACCTTCAGATTCCTCTTTTGTAATCGTAATTGGATTCGGTACATGAATTTTTACTACTTCTAGTTTTCTGCCCTTAGCATCCGTCACCGATTCAAGATATTCCAAATCTTTCTTCGAACGTTCATACTGCGGATCTTTCTCGTTATCTTCCCAAGCTAAAACTACTTTTCCCGGCGCCACAAACTGGCAAATATTATCTACGTGCCCATTCGTATCTTCGTCTTTATATACACCATAGGGCAGCCACAAAACCTTCTCCGCCCCACAGTAATCCAAAAGATATTTTTCAATCTCTTCTTTGCTTTTATCGCCATTTCTACCTTCATCAAGCAAAGTTTCTTCCGTCACCAGAAGCGTTCCTTCACCATCCGAATGTACCGATCCACCTTCAAGTATAAAATCATCCGTCCGATATCTATCCACTCCTTCAATATTTGCCATTTTAGAAGCTATCATGTCATCAAGGTCCCATGGAAAATAAATTCCATTCACGAGTCCACCATAACCATTAAATCCCCAGTCTACCGCCCGCATCTCACCTTTACCATTTACCACCATAGTAGCACCAGTATCCCGAATCCACGAATCGTTATTCGATATTTCCACCACCGAAACATTTTTCATATTCATACCTAAAACGTGCGAATACTGCGATTGATTTACACCTAAGATTACTGGTTCATATTTGGCAATCGTTTCTACCACCTCGCGAAAGGCTTTTTGAGCCGGCTTCGCTCCATCCCGCCAGTTATCCGGCCTCTCCGGCCACAGTAAATATGTACATTTATGTTCCGCTAGCTCCGATGGCATATAAAACCCATCAGCTTTTGGTGTAGAATTTAATTTCATAAAATCCTCCTAAAAATGGGTAAGAGTTTCTAAACGTGTTCTACGGACTTGAAGACTTGGCCAGAGCGGCCCGGAGCGTGTCCGAAGGACACGCTTTAGAAACTCTTACCCTTTTAATAAATTTTATCTTTTACTTTTTTTGGCAATTTTCTTTTTATGATCTTTTCTTGCCATGTTGAGTACCATAAGTTCACCAACTACGATACATACAATTGTAGAAATAATCAACACTTTATTTTCTTCCCACACCAATGCAAAATCATCTGGATATGGAATCAGCACAAAGAATAGCGCTATAAAGAGTAGTAGTAGTGGCACCAAACCCATAATCCACCTTAGCACCGGACCAGCTTTCACCCAGTAACCATTTTTCACCTGCGGCCCCTTCTTGTGAAGTTTAATAAACGCCGCAAACATTGGAATGTACGAGAAAAGTAGACAGACTAGTGACAACGAGAAGAACGCCCAGAACATATTCGAGAAGTTCTCAAGTGCCTCTTCGCTCACACCCATTTCTGGCAGTACATACGCAATGAAGATACCCGCTACCGATAGCACCGCCGCCACGATACCAGTCCAAATACTTACTACATAAGGAGCACCATCCTTGTTTCTTTTTGCCCAAGACTTTGGAAATGCGCCGTCTTCTGCTGCATACGCAGTCACAGAATACACACCCCACGTCCAGGAAGAAATATTGGAAATAAGTGTAAGAATAAATAACCCGCCCACTACAATCGTAATCGCTTGAATTGCCGCTTCACCGATTCCAGCATTTGCCATTAAGACATTATAAGAATCGAGGAAACCAGTGTTTGTTTCAATCTCAGAAAATGGCGTACCTACACCCATACCAAAAGATGGGAAAATGTAGAAAATCGCAATCAAAATACCACCAAGCACAATCGCTTTTGGAATTTGCTTTTTCGGTTTGTCCATATCATCATAGAATGTGCCGACCACTTCAAAGCCCAGCATATTAAAGATGATGAGTGCTACAAATCCAAGACCAGCCCAGTCAATACCACCGTCAGCTGATGCTAACGGCACAAAATCTTGCCAGCCTTCAATTGGGTTTGCCGTACCTTTAGTAAAGAGCACATAAAGACCCAAACAGCCAATTGCGCCGAGTAAGATCATCTTGATGATTGCACCGATATTAGACACCCAGTCCGACTGCGAAATCCGGAGCATACCAAGAATAGTTACTAGCGCGATATAAAATAGCTGGATTGAGAGCACCATCCACATTTCTAGCTCGATGCCAAACATTTGCATAATCATCGTCGTGATGAGGTCTGCAAGAGAGGCAATCCAAAGTGGAAAGTTTACCCAATAAAACCAAGCTACCCTACCGGCCCATTTCTTACCAAAGGCTTTCTTGATCCAGGTGTACATACCACCCTCGGACGGATATTGAGTACCGAGCTCCGCCGAGATAAGAGCATACGGCACGAAGAAGCCGATGAGCATAATTGCCCACCAGATATACATTGAGTTGCCAATGGCCGCTGTCGGCGCCACCGCATCTCCAACGAGGATTATACAGACTGTTGCAAACACTGCCGAAATCAGCCTGAACTTATATTTCTTCTTTGGCATTATTTAGCCTCCTTTTGTTGTTTAATATAGTTAAGCGTAGCTTGTGCTACTCCACCGAAATACAACACCAGACCCCTCTGTGCTGTCAGACGGTTTTCTGCCTCATCAAATGCAATCGAATTCGGGCCGTCCAAAACCGAATCCGTGACTTCTTCATTTCTATTTGCTGGTAAACAATGCATAAATTTACAATTCGGGTTCCAGGTGAGCGCCATAAGATCATCATTCACTTGGTAAGTCGGATAAAAATCTTTCATGTAAACTTCTTTTGGTGTTTCTTTGTCATACAGACCATACCACACATCCGTATAAATAAAATCAGCATTCTCCAGGCATCTCGGATCATCGCTCCACATACAGGAACCGCCGTATTGTTTCACGTTATTATTGCCAATTTCTAGCCATTCATCCGTAATTTTGTGATTAGCTGGCCCAAAATGTACAAAATTCATTCCCATCTTGGTCGTCATATCACAAAGCGTATTACAGACTTGTGTCGCATCCCCCACAAATACCACTTTGATTTGAGGGGCTTGTTTTCCCTCCGGCCAATGATCAAAAATCGTGATCATATCCCCAATTCCCTGAGTTGGATGCACCTTTTCGCTCATTCCATTTATTACTGGTGCCTGTGAATATTTTGCAAGAGCCTCAATCGAATCATGCCTATCTACTCTCGCCATCACCATATCACACATTCTACCAAGCACCTGCGCCGTATCTTCAATTGTTTCATGTGCGCCTAGCTGAATCGCGCCCGGCGCTAGATTCAGCGCATGTCCACCAAGTTGTGCCATTGCCACTTCAAAAGACACTCTCGTCCGCGTAGATTTTTGCTCAAAAAGCATCGCAAGAGTCTTATGAAAAAGTGAATTGAGATATCCACCCTCTTTAATAAAAGCTCTCACCGTCCGAGAGGTTCTAATAATATCTAAAATTTCTGATTGGTCAAAATCCGCCGTATCAATAAAATCTTTACGTGACGGAACTTCGTGTGATAATGTATACCCATCCATAGTATATATTATAGCATAAGCATTAACAAAAATTACAAAAAAATACTATTTCGTAATTATGGTACCAGCTTTGCCTTTAAGGGCGTCCTTTAGATGTTCTATATCCGTAATAATACCTGTTCCGCCTTTTTCTGCAAACGCCATCGCTGCCTGCACTTTAGGAAGCATCGAGCCAGCTTTAAATTCTGGCAAATACTTCTCCGCCTCAGAAACCGTAATTTTCTCAAGCGCTTTTTCTTCTGGTGTTCCGAATCCCACATAAGCATTAGCTACTGCCGTCACGCTTACAAATACATCTGCTTTTACGAGTTCCGCCAATTTTTCCCCAGCAAAATCTTTATCAATCACCGCATCTACGCCTTTCAGCCGTCCCAATATTTTCGTCCGATACACTGGAATTCCACCACCCCCCGCTGCAATCACGATCACCCCATCGGCTATCAACTCCGAAATTGTCTTTTTCTCTACAATATCAATTGGTTTTGGCGATGGCACCACTCTCCGCCAACCTCGCCCCGCATCTTCCTTTACCGTCCAGCCTTTTTCCCGCGCCAATTTCAAAGCCTCCTTTGCCGTATAAAATTGCCCAATCGGTTTAGTCGGATTCTTAAACGCCGGGTCATCACGCGACACCACCACTTGGGATACTACCGTCGCCACTTTTGCCGTACGTCCACGTTTAATAAAAGCATTGTCAATCGCCTGTGTCAACCAATAGCCAATTTGCCCTTGACTCATCGCCACAGTTGTCTCAAGCGGCATCGCCGGCGCCGCTTCCGTCGATGCATTTTCCTCATGAATCAAAATATTCCCCACTTGCGGCCCATTCCCATGCGCTACTACAATTTCATACGATGGCGCAAGTTCCGCCACCACTTCCCCTACTTCATTTGCTACTTTTTTTTGCGCTTCAGCCGAAACCTCACCTTGTTTTTGTAAAGCGTTTCCACCTAGTGCTAATACAATTCGTTTCTTCATACAATATATTATATATTACTTTCTTTTATCAAACGAGTAAGTTCTTTTTTATATGCCTCCACTCCTGGTTGGTCAAACGGATTTACGCCTTGAAGTTTTGCACTAATCGCACACGCCATTTCAAAGAAATATATCAGCTCACCAAACCCTCTTGCATCATAACTCGTCACATCGATCTTTAATATCGGCAGTCCCCCATTGCTATGTGCAATTTGCACCGCTTCTACAATTTTGGCATTCAAATCATCCGTCGGATAATTAATAATCGTCTCAAATAAATTTCTCCGCCCATCCTGCATAAACTGCCCTAGCGAATGAAGGTCGGTAGAATAAATCACGCTTGCCGGAAAAATCCCTTGCCGATTCTTCCCCTCCGACTCGCCAAATAACTGCTTCAGCCACTCATTAAAATACATCGTCGCCGGTTCAAAACTCGCAAACACTTCCGTATCATATCCCTTATCCCACAAAAGTTTCCGCATAAAAGCATACTTAAATGCCGGATTAGACACATCAAGCGACCTTACTTCTTTATAGTCTTTTTTGTCTTCTTTATTTACTCCTTTTTTATCTTCTGTTTCTGGCTCTTTCTTATCTTTCTTTTCGTCCCCAACAGGCACTTGCTCATATTCAAACTCAGCTTCCTCCGCTTTTCTCTCATCCATCATTTTTTTCACTTCATCATCTATTTCCTCACCTTCTATATCCGGTTGCCCATTGACTTTCAAAGGCAAAGTATGATTTTCCGACGCCTTTGATTTTTCCGCTTTATCCGTTTTTTCTGCCGTTTCCGGCACTTCCGGTGTTTCTGATGCCTTTGTTTTTTCTGCTTCCGGCTTCTCGATTTCTACCCTCTCTACTTTTTCCATGCTTTCTACAAAATCTGCCGCTCCATCCAAGAGCTCATTGATATTCACTCCAGCCGCCGCCATAGGAAGAAGCCCCACTGCCGATAGTACCGAATATCTACCACCCAAATCATTTGGAATCGCAAATCTCGTATAATTATCTCGCTCCGCTTCGTTATGAAGCGCTCCCTTACTTCCATCCGTCGTCACATAAATTCGCCTAATCGCACCTGCCACACCATATTTCTCAGCCAACTTTTTCTTAAAAGCCTCAAAAGCCCTCGCTGGCTCCATCGTCGTACCAGATTTAGAAATCACATTAATAGAAAAATCCCGGTTTCCCACTTTTTTTAGTGCCGCATCCAGTTCTCTCTGAGAAAGCGAATTCCCCGCATATACAATCTCTACCCCTCCCTTAGGCTGCAAAGCCTCGATAATTGCTCTATGCCCCAGATACGAACCACCAATCCCAATGCACACCAAAACTTCCGAATCTTCCTTAATCCTCTCCGCTGTTAACCTAATTCGCGCCAATTCTCCATCATCAAACTCCACCGGCAAATTCACCCATCCCCCCATTTTGTCATCTTCAATTTCCCCCAAGATTTGTTTTAGTTTATTTTCGTCTATTCTCGGACTAAAATTCACTGTAATCATATTTATATTGTAGCATTTATTGCTTTATCTTGCAAAATATGCTATAACAAAACTAGGCCCGTTTGTCCCTTAAGACGCACGGGCGAGCAAAGTGAGCCCGAGTGGCGGAATTGGCAGACGCGCTAGCTTCAGGTGCTAGTGATAGCAATATCGTGCAGGTTCAACCCCTGTCTCGGGCACCAAAAAATAGCTCCATCGTTGAAGCTTTCTTTCCTAAAGAAAGCCCCGGTATGCTATAATGAGTTTATGATTGTTCTAAAATCTCTCACTTGGTGGTATATTTCCGGTTGGAGCGTTTTCATCGACAAAGTCAAAAACGCTTTCAAAAGCCTGACCGACTTTTTCTCTATGAATTCCCTTATCCGCACTCTTTTCAAACCTTTCCGTCAAATTTCCGCCGACTCCGCCTCCGCCAATTCATCTTTAGATCTCAAATTTCACATGTTTATCGACCGCCTTGTTTCTCGCATCGTCGGTTTTTTTTCTAGGCTTATTCTTCTCATCACTGGTAGCATCATCATTATCTTAGGCGGCATCATCAGCCTCATTCTTATTATTATCTGGCCACTCATTCCTCTTACTCCTATCGCCGGTATTATTCTTACCCTCATGGGGGTCACTTTATGAATTACGATCCTCAAAACCCCCGTGTCAAACTCGCCCACGAAAAACAGCGTTTCAATAATCCTCCTTTCACCGTCCTTCTTGTTATTCTTTTCATCGCTCTTCTCGCCGGCGGTATCACTTTAATTATTTTCAAAAATCCCCTCAGCTGGCTATTAATTGGTTTTATCACTACCCCCATCATCATTCTTTTTTGGACTAAAAACGCTTTAAAAGAAATCCCTGCCAAAATTAATTCCAACGATTTCACCGACCTCATTTCCGAAGATTTACTTTTGCTCTTAAAGCCAAATCTCACTACTCTAGATTTAATCCCCATTTTACCCAAAACCAGAAGCGGTCTCTTCCTTATGGCAAGATTCGAACTTCCCATCGCCTTTTTCGAACAAATCACTCCAAATATTCCCATCGAAAACATCTACAGCACCGCTTGTGAAATTTGCCATCAGCTAAATTCTACCGAAATCACCGGTTCCATTCTTGCCGTCGCCATCATCAAAAACCGCCCCGATTACGAGCAAATTCTTAAATACTTCCAGCTCTCCATCGACGATCTTTACCAAGGCATCATCTGGTTTAATTATCTAAACGGTCTGGTCAAAAGTTCCAAAAAACGCGTTCGCAATGGCGGTATCGCTCGTGATTTTGCTTTTGGCTTCACCCCCACTTTGGAGCGTTTCGCCACTAACCTCTCCAACCGTTATATCAACAACGCCGACAAAGTTCAACAAGCCGAAAATGCCGAAATTTTCGAAAAGATGATTCATATTTTCTCTCATCCCGGCCGCAAAAACGTCGCTCTAATCGGCGCTTATGGCTCTGGCCGTTCCACTATCGTCAGTACTTTTGCCGAGACTCTCATGAATGCCGATTCCGACATCCCAAACAACCTACGCTATCGTCAAATCTATTCACTAAATGCTTCGAGCCTCATTTCCGCCGCCAAAAACCCCGGTGACCTCGAATATTTTCTTATCACTATCCTAAATGAAGTCTATTCTGCCAAAAACATTATTCTTTGTCTTGACAACGCTCATCTTTTCTTTGAAGAAGGCCCCGGCTCTATCGATATTTCAAATCTGCTTCTTCCAATTCTAGAAAACGGCGCCATCCGCATCATCCTCATCATGGACGACCAGCGCTTCCTCGAAATCTCCGCCAAAAATTCCGCTCTTGCTAGTTCCATTAATAAAATCATGGTTCACCCTACAGGTAGAGCCGAGACTATCAAAATCCTCATGGATCAGATCCCCTACATCGAAATGCAAAAAAATGTCACCTACACTTACCGCTCCCTCACCGAAGCTTACCGCCTAAGCGAACAATATATTCACGATGTTGTCATGCCAGGCAAGGCCAGACTACTTCTTGAATCTGCCGCCAGTTTTGCCGAAAACGGCTTTGTTACCGCCACCTCCGTCCAAAACGCCGTAGAGCAGTCTTATGGTGTCAAAGTCAAAATCGCTACTGGAAGCGAAGACCGCGATAAGCTCTTAAATCTAGAATCTCTTATCCACGAGCGTATGATCGACCAGACCGAAGCTGTCTCTGCTGTTTCTAATTCTCTCCGCCGCGCTGCTGCCGGTATTAAAAACCAAAATCGCCCCATCGGCACTTTCCTTTTCCTCGGTCCTACCGGCGTAGGCAAAACTGAACTCGCAAAAGCCTTAGCCGCTACTTATTTTGGCGGCGAAGACGATATTATCAGACTAGACATGAACGAATTTGTATCAAGCAATGACGTCGCAAGACTAATTAGAGACGGCGCCACCGATGCCCTCAGCCTCACTGCCGAAGTCATGAAAAAACCTTTCTCCGTAGTCCTCTTAGACGAAATTGAAAAAGCCCATCCTGCCGTTCTTACCACCCTTCTTCAAGTCCTAGACGAAGGTATTTTAAGAGACGAAAAAAACCGCGAAGTCAGTTTTCGCGACTGTATTATTATCGCGACCAGCAATGCTGGTGCCGACGAAATTAGAGAAAAAATCTCTGCCGGCGTAGAGATTTCTGCTTTCAAAGACCAATTAATAGACACTTTAATTGCTAGAAACGAATTCAAACCCGAATTTTTGAACCGTTTTGACGAAATCTGTTTGTTTAGTCCACTTTCCAAAGAAGATCTGTTAAAAGTCCTAGACCTTATGATTGCTTCTACTAATAAAACTCTCGCCCCACAGAAAATTTCCGTCGTCGTCACCGACGAAGCCAAACAAATCTTAATTGAAAAAGGTTACGACCCCAAAATGGGCGCTCGCCCGATGCGCCGCATCGTCCAAAAGACCGTGGAAAACATCGTCGCTTCCGCCATCCTCTCCGGCGCCGCCACCCCCGGCTCCACCCTTACCATCACTGCCACTTCTCTCACTATTAATTAAGTATCTAGTCCCATCTCCCGCGGTACCAGCGGGAAAGAATGCTCCGTGTCCGCTGCGTCCAAAGCTCCTAATTATCATTATA
>CAYOSV010000022.1:0-12663 GCA_964406725.1 uncultured Candidatus Saccharibacteria bacterium
CTTCTGAAGTGGTGGAGGGAATTAGGGGGTTAGGGGTGGAAAATGAGATTTTGTCTGAAGGTTTGAACGAATTAACAGAGGTGACGGAGCTTCTTAAAGCGGATTCTTATATGAATTTTGTGGCGGATATGAAGATTGTGAGGGGGCTTGATTATTATACTGGGACGGTATTTGAGTTTGTTTTGCCGGAGCATAGGGACATTGGCTCGGTATGTGGCGGTGGTAGATATGAAAATCTGGCGGGTTACTTTACCGAGCAGAAGTTTCCAGGGGTGGGGGGATCGATTGGGCTATCTCGGCTATTCTTCATCTTAAACGATAAAAAACTGATTGATTTTACTGCTGAAAAGCCAGTAGAGGTGGCGGTGGTGCCGATTTCGGAGAACGAGAACCAATACGCTCTGAAAGTAGCAAAAGAGATGCGAGAAAAGGGCCTATCGGTGACGGTGGTGGCAACTGATAAAAAACTGGGGGATAAGATGAAATACGCATCTAAAATTGCTAAGGCGGCGATCGTGATTGGTGAAAACGAAGTGGCTGCGGGGACTTACGAAATTAAGAAATTTAACTAAAAATTTGACTGGAATTTAATGATTTTGGTTTTTGGGGTTTGATTTTTTGAGTTTTTGGGGGTGGATGAAGGGGGATTTTTTGTTCGGTTTTTCGCGATTTACCTCTGTTGTGGCGATAATAAAAGAGTGATTTTGTCAAGTATAATTAGAACATGAAAAATCTAAAAAATCAATATTGACATGGATTATGGCTATGCTAAAATAGAATTAGGTTCAGCCAATCGACGTTGAGAGAGGCTTGAACGGATGGGCGTGTTGGTGAGAGTGTTGAGTTACTTTGGCTATATTTTCACCTAGAAATTATTGAGATAAACTCGTTTAAAAACATAAACGGGTTTATTTTTTGTGAATTTTGTGATATAATTAGGGGTATGGAGATAAAACGTGGATCAAATAGGCTCATGTTTCTTTTGTTGGTCTTTTTGATTTCTTTTATTTTGGGGATTACGATGGCGAAGAGTGCCTTGGTAAATACTTATGCTGAGGGGGAAGATACTGTGTTTGAAGATACCGAGGAACATTTTGTGACTTTTTATGATGATGGGGCTAAATTGACCGTGAAGACAAATGCGAGGA
This sequence comes from uncultured Candidatus Saccharibacteria bacterium, assembly GCA_964406725.1. Classification (GTDB taxonomy): domain Bacteria; phylum Patescibacteriota; class Saccharimonadia; order Saccharimonadales; family Saccharimonadaceae; genus Nanosyncoccus. The sequence goes on from CAYOSV010000022.1 coordinate 1,149, forward strand.
CGGTGAAAGAGGCGCTTGATAAGGCAGGATATGAGATTTCTTCGGGCGATATTGTGGAGCCGGGACTAAATACCAAAATTAACAGGGATAATTTCTTTATTAATGTTTATCGGGCGCGGCCGGTACTGGTGAAGGTGGGCTTAAATGAGAAATATTTGATGACGGCAAGCTCGGATCCGCGGAAAATTTTGGAGGACGCTGGATTTATTGTCTATGATGGTGATGAAATTGAATTAGTGGAAAATCCTAATTTCTTAGAAACAGGGGTGGCTACTTTGTATAGATTAACTCGGAACGGAGGTAGGACGGTGACGGTGGAGACAGAAATTCCGTTTAAAGAGGTGGAAGAAAAAGATTATAATTTGGCACCGGGTCAGAAAGAAGTGCGGCAACTGGGTGAGGTGGGGTTGAAAGTTGCTAACTATGAGGTGCTTTATGTGGATGGGGTGGAAGTATCGCGTACTTTGATTTCGGAATCAGTGACAAGAGAGCCGGTAGATAGAGTGGTGGCGGTAGGAGTAAGTGCGATTCAGAAGAAACCGTTGACGGCGTCGATGGGTGCGAATGTCTATACTGCCACGAAGGGAGACGGTGCCAAGGTAACGAGGAAAGAAACCTACTATGACCTTCCGATGTCTCTGGTGATGCAGAATGCGGTGCGTCTGTGTGGGGTAGAGCCGACTTATAGTGTACGGGCAGATGGTGCGAAGGTGGATGCGGAGGGCTATGTGCTAGTGGCGGCGAACTTGTCTAGATACCCGAGATGCTCAGTGGTAGAGACTTCGCTTGGTCCTGGTAAAGTTTATGATACAGGTGGATTCGCAGCGTCTAATGCAGAGCAATTTGACCTTGCGACAGACTGGACCAATCATGATGGTAGATAAATCTTTGGGGCAACACTGGCTTTTTAACCGTGTTATACTAGATGAAATTGCGGATCTTGCGGTCTCAGAGGCCTCTTCTGGGCTTTGTGTGGAGATAGGGCCGGGACTTGGTACTTTGACGGCTTCGCTTCTGAAACGCTTTGATAAGGTGCTTGCAGTGGAATTTGACCCGAAATTGGCTGCTAATTTGCCGGGTTCTTTTCCGGGTACGAACTTAGAGGTGGTGAATGAGGATATTTTGAAATTTGATTTTTCTACTATCTCTGGATCATACTCTGTAGCGGGTAATATTCCCTATTATATTACAAGTCCGATTGTGGAAAAGTTATTAACAGCGTCGAATTTGCCAGAGAGGATTGTGCTTTTGATGCAAAAAGAGGTAGCGGAGCGGATTTGCAGTGATAAAGAGTCGGTATTGTCGCTTTTGGTTAAAAACAGGGCTGAGGTGGGGCTTGGGCCGGTGGTTTCTAGAGATGAATTTGAGCCAGCGCCAAAGGTGGATTCGCAGGTACTTATCTTGAAACCGTTTAAAAATGGGCCGAAATACCCTGATAAGCTCTTTGATTTTATCAAAAAAGCATTTAAGAATCCGAGGAAGAAACTTAAACACAATATTTCTAATATCCCAGAAGAATACGCAAATTTAAGACCTTCGGATTTACATTTAGAAGACTACTATAAGATAATGAAACAAAAATAATACTTTTCGGGGCCGCGTCCGGCCGGCCCGTCGCCACGGGCGGCCGGCGCTTCGCCTCGCGCTGCCGCGCTCCGGAATCCCCTCAAAGTACTATTTTTTGTTTCATTTGTGATATAATGAAGTCATGTTAGATGTGAAGTTTATCCGGGAAAATCTGGAACTTGTGGAAAAGTCCACCAAAGAAAAGGGGTACAAAATTGATGTGCCAGAGGTGTTGTCGTTAGATGATAAGAGAAAAGAAGTTTTGGCTGAGGTAGAAGCGCTAAGGGCTAGACGGAATGAAGTGGCAGGTAAGATGAAGGGCGGTAAACCTTCTCCTGAGTTGATTGAGGAGGGTAAGAAGATTAAGCTGGAACTGGCGGAAAAAGAGAGGGCGCTTGGTTCAATTGAAACAGAGGTGAATGCGGCATTGGAACAGATTCCGAACGTGATTTTTGATGATGTGCCGCTTGGGGGTGAGGAATGCTCGGTAGAGGTGAAAAAGTGGGGTAAAAATCACGAAACGGGGGTAGATCATTTGGATTATGCTACTTCGAGAGGTTGGCTAGATTTTGAGAGGGGCGCAAAAGTTGCTGGTAATAAGTTTTATTACCTCAAGGGGGATTTGGCGCTTCTTGAGAATGCGCTTCTTCAATATGGGCTTTCTAAGGTGCTGGAACACGGCTTTACTTATATGACGGTGCCAGATATGGTGTCGTCGCGGGTACTTGAGGGGTGTGGGTTTAATCCGAGGAGTTCCGAGCAATCGGATGAGTATTTTATTGAGGGGGAGGACCTCGCGATGATTGCGACGGCGGAGATGCCGCTAACTGGTTATCATATGGATGAGATTTTGAATGAAGACCAGTTGCCGCTCTTTTATGCGGGGTATTCGCCATGTTTTCGGAAAGAGGCAGGGGCGTATGGTAAATATACACGCGGGCTGTTCCGGGTGCATCAGTTTAATAAGCTAGAGATGTATGCTTTTTGTTTGCCAGAGCAGTCTAAAGAGATTCATGAGAAGATTCTCGCGATTGAGGAGGAAATTTGGCAGGGACTGGGGGTGCCATATCATGTGATTAATATTGCGGCGGGGGATTTGGGTGCGCCAGCGGCGAAGAAATATGACATGGAATATTGGTCGCCGGTAAATCAGAAGTATCAGGAAATTACGAGCTGTTCTAACTGTACGGATTTTCAAGCTAGAGCTTGCAATGTGAGGGTGCGTCGCAAAGATGGTAACGTGGAATTTGTGCATACTTTGAATGGTACAGCGATACCGCTTGCGAGAGCTTTGGTGGTGATTTTGGAAAATTATGCGAAAGAAGGCGGTAAACTTTCCGTGCCGAAGGTTTTGCAGCCGTATCTTGGCGGAAAAACGGAGCTATAGCTTTATAAAAAAGGAGGAATTATGATAGAAAAAATCGAAATTACAGGGAATGGGTACAAAGTAGAAGAAAGTTTGAGAAAGTATATAGAAAAGAGAATCGGAAAATTGGATCGGTATTTGCCGAGGGGATCTAAGAAAGATGTGGTGGCAAAAGTAATTGTCTCGGAAACCGGTAAAAGTAAGGGCGATAAGTATGAAATTTCGGTGGCGATGGAAATTCCGGGTGGTAAAGTGATTGCGGCGAAAGATGAATGTTCAAATATCTTTGCTGGGGTGGATCTCGTGGAGGCCAAGGTGACGGGGCAAATTCGGCGTTATAAGCTAGAAATGCAACCGCATCGCCAGAAAAGAAGCCTCAAAAACCTCTTTATTAAGAGGGGGTAGTGTGTTATAATGGGGGGAAGTTAGGAGTGTATTAATGGCAAAAGAGAAAAAACCCAGTGATAAATTGGCTGATAAGACTGCGTTGACAAAATTTCTGCAGGGGGTGTTTGGTGATGCACAAAAGAGGATTTTGAAGAAATTATGGAAAAGGGCGCAAGAAATTGGTGGTTTGGAGCCTAAGTATGAGGCGATGAGCGACAAGGAATTGAAGGCTCAGACAGATGAATTTAAGAGAAAAATTGATACGGCTCTAGGGCAAGAGCGAGATGAAGATGGCAAGCTAGTTAAGAGTAAAAAGCGTCTTAGTGATACGAAGATTTTGGATGAGATTTTGCCAGAGGCTTTTGCGGTGGCGAGGGAAGCTTCTAAGCGGGTGATGAATATGCGACCGTATGATGTGCAACTTATAGGTGGAATGGTTTTGAATAGTGGCGCGGTGGCTGAGATGAAGACCGGTGAGGGTAAGACACTCGTCGCGATGCTTCCGGCTTATCTTAACGCATTGACGGGGCGAGGTGTGCATGTGGTGACGGTAAATGATTACTTGGCCCAGCGTGATGCGGGTTGGAATGGCCCGATTTATGATTTTTTGGGGGTTTCGGTTGGTGTGATTATTAACAACGCTTCGTTTATTTATGACCGAGAGTATGAAAACGATCAGCATGATGACGAACGGTTTTTGCATCTCAAACCTTGCACGAGGAAAGAGGCTTACAATGCAGATATTACTTATGGTACGAATAATGAGTTTGGGTTTGATTACTTGCGTGATAATATGACTTCAGAGGTTCAAAATTTGCGTCAGAGGGAGCTTAACTTTGCGATTGTGGATGAGGTAGATTCAATTTTGATTGATGAGGCGAGGACCCCTCTGATTATCTCGGCACCAGCAGGAGATAATCCAGATTCTTACTACCAGTTTGCCAAGATTACAGCGAGATTGACCCCAGATGATTACATTTTGGACGAGAAGCGTCGCTCGGTGACTTTGACCGATGAAGGGATTGATAAGGTCCAGAAGATGCTAGGGGTAGAAAATCTCTATTCTACCAAAAATACACCTCTGGTGTACCATTTGGAGCAGGCACTGAGGGCGGAGACGCTATTCAAGAGAGATAAAGATTATGTAGTGACGAATTCGGGCGAAGTGATTATCGTAGACGAGCATACTGGGCGTCTGATGCAAGGGCGGCGGTATAATGAAGGGCTTCACCAGGCGATTGAGGCCAAAGAAGGGGTGGTAGTAAAGCAAGAATCAATGACCTTGGCGACGATTTCTTTTCAGAATTTCTTTCGGCTCTATACGAAACTTTCTGGGATGACTGGTACGGCTTTTACAGAGGCGGAGGAATTCCAGCAGATTTATGCGCTTGATGTGATTCAGATACCGCCAAATAGACCGATTGCTAGGGTGGATAAAGACGATTTGATTTATAAGACTAAGGCGGGTAAGCTGAAGGCGATTGCTGAGGCAGTGCAAGAGTATCACAAGAAGGGGCAGCCAGTACTGGTCGGGTCTGGTTCGATTGCAAATAACGAGGAGATTGCCAAATATCTAGACCAATTTGGACTAAAATATGAGATTTTGAACGCTAAAAATAATGAGCGGGAAGCGGCGATTGTGGCTAGAGCTGGAGAGAAAGGTGCAATTACGCTCGCGACTAATATGGCAGGGCGTGGTACGGATATCAAGCTGGGTGAGGGAGTAAAAGAGCTAGGGGGGCTTGTCGTGATTGGTTCGGAGCGGCATGACTCAAGGCGGGTGGATAATCAGCTGAGAGGTCGTGGTGGACGGCAGGGCGATCCAGGTATCACGCAGTTCTTTGTGTCTTGTGAAGATGATTTGATGCGGATTTTTCAGGGTGACAGAGTAAAAATGTTGATGACTAGGCTTGGGGTAGCAGAAGATCAGCCGATTCAGACTAAGGCAATCTCGAAGACCTTGGAGTCGGCACAGAAACGAATTGAGGGATTTAACTTTGATTCTCGGAAAAATGTGGTGCAATACGATAACGTGATTAACCGGCATCGTAAAGTGGTTTATATGATGCGACGGAAAATTCTAGAGGGAGATGACATCTATCCAGAGATTAAGAGATTGATGCGGGATGAAGCTAAAACTCTCACGGAATTTTCTTCTAGAGTAAATAAGGACTTTGATGCGCAGTTTAAGGCGGTATTTGATTTTGATGATGATTTGATTCACGGAATAGGGGTGAAGCGGAAGGAAAAAGAGCGCTATGAACTGGCTCTTAAGGCAATAGAAGAAGCTTACAAGAAGCAAGAGGAGAAGTTTGGTGAAGAAACGATGCGAAAGGTGGAACGCGAGGTGTATCTGAAGGTACTTGATATGCTTTGGATGCAACATCTTGAGAATATGCAGCATCTGCGCGAAGGAATCCATTGGCGCAGTGTGGGGCAGAGAGATCCTTTGGTGGAATATCGCTCTGAGTCACAGAAGTTGTTTGATGGGTTGCAGAGAAATTTGCGTGAGGAGGTTTTGAAGATTTTGCTTTCAATTACGCCAGCAGAGGCCGCTGAAGACAACGCGATGGATGGTGAAGAATACGAATCTGAGCTGACGAAGATGGCTTCTGGCAATGATAAGGGTGTAAATGAGATTTCGGCAGGCGAAAAGAATCTTGATGATGAGTTTAAAAAGACGACTTCTGGAGAGAAGAAAACTGTCGCAAAATCTGGGTCTAAGAGTAAGGCTACTAAGAAGAAGAAATCTACTAAGAAAAAGAAATCCAAACGGAAATAACCTTTGGCGGTATTGTTATGAAGCATGCTGTTGAGGAGGTGAGTTTGAGAAACGGAGCGAAGGGACTTCTGATAGATGTCCCGGGGGCTTCGGTGATGGCGACGCGAATTCAATTTCGGGCGGGGATGATGTATGCTAAAAATCACGATGTTTATGAACTGCCACACGTGGTGGAACATTTGGCCTTTGGAGCGAACGCGAAGTATCGGGATGAACAGGCTTTTGAAGCGGAATTTACGAAGAACGGGGCCTATCATAATGCTTGGACTTCTGACGTGTCTGTGTGCTATGAGACGGAATGTGCGGATTTTGAGTGGGATAGAATTATGGAGCTGCAGAAAGTATCAATTGCGGAGCCGAGGTTTAATGAGGAGGAGCTGAAATCCGAGAAAGCAAATGTGCGGAGCGAGCTTACGGGCTACATGAATGATTATTATCGGCTTTTGTGGCCGAGAGTACAGCAAGCGGTGGGAGAGGATATTTTGGATTTATCAGAGAGGTTGAAGACGATTTCCAATATTGAGCTGAAGGATATTCGGGAACATCACCGGCGGACCCATACGGCCTCCAATATGATGTTTATTATTGCTGGGAAAATCAAAGGGCGGAAGCATAAAATTATTCGCGAACTGGAATCGTGGCCACTCAAGGAGGGGGAGAAGTTTGAAATTCCTTTGGCTGATCTTCATTCGTCGGAGGCAGTGTCAATTAGGAGGAAAGATGCTTCTAACATTACCTTTGGATTTTCTTTGGTGACGCCGCGGCATCTTTCTACACCCGAGATCTTTGCAATGAACTGTCTAAATCATATTTTGAATGGGACGATGAATTCGCGGATTTTTGGGGTGGCGAGGAAGCGTGGTTTGGTCTATGGGATGGGGAGTGCGATTGCGTCCAATGCACATAGTACTTATTGGGATTTTGAGGGGGAGGTGAATGAAGAAAATGCGGAGGAGCTGTTTTCTCTGATTCAGAAGGAAATGATGAAGGCTCTGAATGGTGAGGTGTCGGATAAGGATTTTGAGGCGGCGAAGCTCTATGCACTGGGGCGATTTCAGATGGGGGCGCAGACGGTGGGGCAGATTGCGGATTATTATGCGGAGAATTATTTCGTAAATGAGGATGTGGATAAATACGACAATATGCCAAACATCATCAAAGGGATAGATAAAAATAAGATGATTGAGCTGTCACGGGAGTTTGCGGGGTCGGGGATTAAGGGGTTTGCGACGGTGTCGTCGGTGGAGAAAGCGGTGATTTCTAGCTTAGAGACGAAATTGAATTTTTAGGCTGTTTCTCTCAATGATAAAAATTCGCCAAGGAATGTTAGGGGCAATGAAATAAGGTTTTTGATAGCTTTGGACTTGTTTGCAATCTCACCCGTCATATCCTGAAGATAAGTTAAGTCTGTTACAGTCTTTTCTTCACTAACGCACCGCACATAGAACCCATTGTAGCGGCGGGTGCTGTAGGTAGATAGGCTACTACTATGGTAATTCAGGCTGTACCGCCTAGCACCATCATAGGCCTCACTCCCCCACCAGTACCCGCGCGTAGCCTTATTGCGCAACGTACCATTGTAGTAATTCCCGCCCAGAATTGAGGAAAAGCTAGCTGTATCTCTATTCGCATCAATTTGTTTGGTGCTTGGCAACGTCCATCCTTTTGGGCAGATACTTTCTGCAGCTGTATTTGTATTCCCGGTAGTGTCAGAGCTATTCTTATTCAGTATCGTTCCAGCACTGGCGATGGCGTGGAACTACAAATTTCACCTACGGCCCTAGCGGGAAAGAATGCTATGGTACATATAATTCTAGTACAGGAACTGGTAGTGGAGGTGGATATGTGAATCCTTGTATTCATAGTGGAGCTAATGACTATACCGCTAATACTGTTTGGTATAATTATGCAACCGCTAGCGCTGGAACAATCACTGGTAATGATAATATGGATATTGCTGCTGAATCAATATGTCCAAATGGGTGGACACTTCCAAGTAGCGCTCAACTACATACTATCGGTGGAGAAGTTCCTAATGGTATCAGCACCTATGTTTCTAGTTTCTCTCCTATTGGCGGCGGATATTTCAACGCTGCCACTCTATATCATTACGACCAAGGATTTTGGATGAGTTCGGAGGCATCACGTAACGGTGCTAGCCGATGGTATATATCCTATGGAATCCCTGATGGTTTATTATCAATTGGAAAAGGCAATTTGCGTTCTGAGGGTCACTACATCCGCTGTGTCCAGGCTCCATAAGCTTATTCCAGTCTATAGCTTCTACAGCTACTGGAGGATAAAGGCTTAAGAAATATTTTAAACTTTATAAACCGTTTACGATTTCTTGGTATTTACTTCCCCTATCGTATACATTCTCAAACATATCAAATGACGCAGCCGAAGGAGACATAAGGACGATTGCATCATTTAGTTTTTCAGCTTCTTTTTGGGCAGTTTTAACAGCTTCTTCCAAGGATTCTATCAAAATAAATCGTTCATCTTGATATCTTTTTGCCAGTTCGTGGCCAGATTCGCCCATGAGAATAATAGCCGGAATATTCACGACTTTGGTATTCAAAATCTCGTAAATTTCGGGTAAATCCTCATAGCCAGTTTTATCCCGACCACCAATAATCGGAATAACGGATTGATCCGGAAATGCCTCTATCGCAACTCTGGTAGAAGCGGGGTTGGTAGAGAAATTGTCGTCATAGAATTTGATGCCGTCTAGTTCTCGGACAAATTCTAGCCGATGAGGAAGACCTTTGAAGCTCTGGAGACCTTTAATAATCTCGTTTTTGTACCCCTGTAAATATTCATCTGGTGATATATTTTTATAGCAAGCGACCGCAGTGAGAGCGGCGATAGCGTTATTTATATTATGCTTACCCGGAATCTTGACGGCATTTTTAATATCTTCAGGGATTTTATAAGGATAAGCAAGTTTATGGGGTCTGTCTGTAACTTCAGAAATTTGGACAGATTCGGGATTATCTTTGTAATAAATCAAATAATCTTGCTCGGTCTGATAGCGACAAATGTTAGCCTTGGCGCTTTTGTATTCGTCGTAATCTTTGTGAACGTTAAGATGATCTGGCTCAATGGTACCAATCACGGCAATATGGGGTGATTTTTTTAAATCCCAAAGTTGGAAACTACTCATTTCATAAACTACGACAGAAGTCGGCTTTAATTCGTCTAGAACGTTGATAGCCGGTTCGCCAATATTGCCAACAAGATAGGCATCCTCTTCGTGTGCATCTAGTAGGGATTTGATAAAAGAGCAAGTAGTGCCTTTGCCCTTAGTGGCAGTAACACCGATGATAGGACAGGGACAGTGATCAAAAAAGTATTTGGTGATGCTGGATTCGTTTTTTAAACCTAGCGGAGGAACAGATGGGCTACGAAAAATTATATTATAGGATGAATAATCACTCTTACGGATATCTTTAATATTGAAATTTTCCAATATATCAACGGTGAGATTTTGCTCGTGCTTTTTGAAATAATTTTCTATGGCTTTGCCTTCTTTGCCGTAGCCTAAAAGTAATATTTTCATAAGGTCAGTATAATATAAAATAAAGAGGTGGTCAAGAGAAGTGTGGTATAATTAGAAAATGAATATTTGGGAGAGTTTGCCGAGGCCGTTTTTGATTTTGGCGCCGATGGAAGGGGTGACGGATGTGATTTTTCGGCAGGTGGTGGCGAGAGCCGGCAGGCCGGATTTGTTTTTTACCGAGTTTACTAATGTATCTTCTTATGCATCGGAAAAAGGGCGGAGTAACGCACTTGAAAGACTGGAAATAACAGATACGGATAAGCCGATAATTGCTCAGATTTGGGGTAAAAATCCAGAACATTTTGCGGAAACTGTCAAGGCGCTTTCTTCCTTAGGATTTGCTGGGGTAGACCTTAACTTCGGTTGTCCAGATAAAAACGTAAATCGGGCTGGTGGAGGTGCAGCAATGATTAAAACGCCAGAGCTAGCTGTGGAATGTTTGAAAAACGCGCAGGAGAATACAGATTTGCCGGTATCGGTGAAAACAAGACTGGGGTGGAGTGACCCTCAGGAATATCAGGAGTGGTTGCCGACGATTCTAAGAGAACATCCGGCGGCTCTGACGGTGCACTTAAGGACCAAGAAAGAGATGAGCAAGGTGCCGGCACACTATGAACTAATCCCAGAAATTGTCAAGATGAGGGACGAGATTAGCTCAGAAACTAAGCTGATTGTCAATGGTGATATTAGAAATAGGGCGCACGCTTTGGAACTTCATAAGAAGTACCCAGAGGTGGATGGGTTTATGATTGGGCGTGGAGTGTTTGCTAATCCGTATTGTTTTACTGATTATACACCGACGCGGGAGGATTTGATGGGACTTTTATATTTTCATCTTGGCCTTTATGAAGAATATAGCAAAAAATACCGGGTGAGTTATGAACCGCTGAAACATTTTTATAAAATTTATATTAATAACTTTCCGGGGGCGTCGGAGATTAGGGCGAGGCTCATGGAAACGCATTCGGTAGCGGAGGCGCGGGCGGTGTTAGAGACTTTAGAGATTTAATTGGGGGTAGGGGGTTGTGTAGAGATTTTTTTGTGCAGAGATTTTTTGAAGTTTTTATGCTAAAATAATAGTAACTCCCGCTATACTTCGGTCACTGGCGACGAGAAAAAACCATTGGTCTTGTGGCATCGTCATTTATGCCCTTGACTTTGAGCCTCATTGGCTCACATAAATGACTCTTTTATTAATCTAATCAAGGAGTCTTTATGAAAAACTTAAACATTAAAAACCAAGAGAAGGTCGAGGTGATGGCGCTGTTTGGCTATCAAATGACGCCGTGCCAGCCGCTGACATTTAGGCGGCAGGGCGAACCGGAAATTGAGGTGACGGAGCTGCTCCGAACCCAAATTCGGTTTGTGGGGAAAGCTACTCTCCACATCTTCGACGTGCTCGTGGGCCGAGAAAGGGTCCAGCTGGAGTTTAACTCCATGGATCTTTCTTGGACTTTGCTAGCCTAGGGGCTTTCTGCGCTAGCGAACTGGGGCGAATAGCCCCAGTTTTTTGATGGTCAATCTGAAACGTTTGGTTGCCATTCTATCTATTCATATCAGATTGTTGTGAATTTTACAACGGTTTGATGGGATTTTTATAGGGGTGGGGGGATTTTTTTGTGTGATTTTTGGTGATAGAGATGAAATGCATGCTATAATAAAAGTGCATTTGTTATACATTTTTATAGAATAGGACGGTTTATTTTATTTGGTACGTCTAATCAAAATAGGAATGGCGCCGTGAGGGGTCTACGAGTTTTGATTAGACGATACCGCCTAATAAAATTGTATGACAAATGCACCCTCGTGGTGCCATTTTTAATATCAGTATTAATATGACCCTACGAGACAA
>CAYOSV010000023.1:0-12567 GCA_964406725.1 uncultured Candidatus Saccharibacteria bacterium
AGATGTTTACAACAATGTAGTGAATTTTATTGTACTGTCCAATATTGAGCCGCCTGAACTTACTCCATACGAGATGTTAGTGAATGGACAACTTAGCATGCAAGCCATTGGTAATCTAGATGCAGATGAAAAAACTGCCCTGCTTTCACAGATGACTGCGGGAACTTCTTACAATACTTTTGATACTCGTGATAATGAAGTCTATAAAATTTCTAAACTAGAGGATGGAAAAATCTGGCTTCAAGACAACTTGAGACTTGGCAGTGCAACCCTTATTCAATCCCTCTCTACTGACAATACTAATATGTCCTCATCTGTTCCTTTTGAGTTGCCTACTTCTATCTCTAGCGGCTATGGTTCTTATACTACAGCCCAAATAAACGCTGATTACGCGAACACTACAGTTACTTCTTATGGTGCTGGTTCTGGCAATGTTGGTGTTTATTACAATTATTGTGCTGCAACTGCTGGTACTTATTGTATGGGGAGTAGTTCTGGTAGTGGTAATGCTAGTTATGATGTTTGTCCTAAAGGCTGGAAAATACCTACGACTGGATCTGGTGGAGAATACCAGGCTCTTTTCACGGCCTACTCTTCTGATGGCGATGCTTTTCGCGCTGCCTTAAGCATTCCTCTTTCTGGTCAATTCTACGGTAGTACTCCTAACGGCCAGAATTCATACACTAACTTCTGGTCATCTACGTACCGTGATAACAAAAGCGTGTATGGTCTTTTTGCCAATTCCTCCACTATAGACCTTGCACGTAATAATAATCGCGATTATGGCCGTTCAGTTCGTTGCTTGCTTAAATAATTCGATAGAGCTATCTCTATGACAATTTACAATGAGCTCCATGTGCTAATTCTGTGATATAATTAACATTAATGAGGAGTTTATATAGGAAATACCGACCGTTAAAGCTGGGAGATGTAGTAGGGCAGGAGCAGGTGGTTGTACCACTGGCCAATGCAATTCAGCAAGGTAAGATTGGTCATGCTTATCTTTTTACGGGGCCGAGAGGGACAGGGAAGACGTCGGTAGCGAGGATTTTTGCCCACGCAGTAAATGATTTTGATTACCAACTCGAAGATGATTATGTAGATATTATTGAGATTGATGGTGCGTCCAATCGCGGAATTGACGACATTAGAGAGATTCGCGAGAAGGCGGCGATTAAGCCTACGCTTGGCAAGTATAAGGTTTATATTATTGACGAAGTTCACATGCTGACCAAAGAGGCTTTTAATGCGCTTCTCAAGACTTTGGAGGAGCCACCGGCTCACGTGATTTTTATCATGGCAACCACCGATCTTCATAAGGTGCCGGCTACAATCCTTTCGAGAACTCAAGTTTTTAATTTTAAATTGGCCGATTCTAAGATAATTTTGGACCATCTCAAAAAAATTTCAGAGCAAGAGAAGATTGAGATTGAGGAGGAGGCACTTAAGATTATTATTAAGCGGGGTGGTGGGTCTTTTCGGGATTCCTTGTCGCTTCTAGATCAGATTTCAACCATTTCTAATAGTAAAATCACTCATGAAATGATTGAAAAAACCTTGGGGCTGCCTGAGGATGCCAAAATTACCAGTATACTAGAGGCTTATAGAAATTTTGACACTAATAAAATCACTGCGGATCTGAAAGATTTGATTAGTATGGGGGTAAAAGCCGAGATTATTGCGGAGGAATTAATCGATAAAATTATTGAAAAACCAGAAGCAGTTTTTTTGCCGCTACTTGATACCTTGCCAGATGTAAAGGAGCCGTTTGCGGAAGCGAGATTGATTGCTGGACTACTGGCAAACGCCAAAGTAGTGCCGAATGTACCTGCGACAAATACAACCACACCAAGTGTACCCACACCAAAAACTTCAGCGCCGACTCTAAAGGATGCAAAAAATACTCAAAATATCGAAAAACCAGACTTCAGGGCCAAAATATCTGCTATAATGGGAGGTGAGGTAAAAGAATATGGAGGAGGTAACCCATTCAAATAGAGACGGTCGTGTGCCGCCGCAAGATTTAGTCGCCGAGAAATCATTGCTCGGGGCTGTGATGATTGATGAAAATATTTTGCCGGAAATTTTGACGATTATTAAGCCGGCGGATTTTTATGAGGAGCGACATGGTAAGATTTTTAAGGCGATGTCAAATCTTTATGATTCGCACCGGCCGATTGACCTTCTAACGCTTACAAATGAGCTCAAGAGCCTGAAACTAATGAAGGAGATTGGTGGAGCCTCATATCTGACGGAACTTTCTAATTTTGTGCCAGCAGCTTCACATGCTAAGGCTTATGCGGAGATTGTAGAAAAAAATGCCACTAGACGAAGACTGATTAAAGCTGGCACCGAAATCGCCAACAAAGCCTACAGTGACGATGCCGAGGTGACTGAACTAATCGGTAAGGCCGAACAGGAACTTTTTGAAGTTTCTGACAAAATCGTCAAAAGCGATTATAAAAAGATGGGGGATCTCCTAGACGATGCTTTTAATCGGATTGAGGATTTACATAACAATAAAGGGGCGCTGAGGGGTCTTAAAACTGGCTTTCGGGATATTGACAAAAAAACGGCTGGGCTTCAGAAGGGAGATCTGGTGATTATCGGGGCGAGGCCGGCCATGGGTAAAACTACCTTTGCACAAAATTTGGCTTATAATGTAGCTAGTATCAACAACCGAGGAGTGCTGTTTTTTTCGATGGAGATGGCTGCCAATGAGATTATCGACCGGATGATTTCGGATGTGTCCGGAGTGGGGAACTGGGGGATCCGGACTGGTAACTTGTCGGACGAAGAATTTGCCAAAATTGGTGAGGCAATGGGAGAGATGGCGGAAATCCCGATATATATTGACGACACTAGCTCAATGACGATTATGGAGCTCAGGAACAAAGTGAGGCGGGCCGCGCATGATCATGATATTGGTGTAGTAATTATTGATTATCTACAACTTTTGGACGGCTCAGATAAATACAAAGGGCAGCGCGTACAAGAGGTGTCGGAGGTATCGCGTGGACTCAAGATTCTGGCGCGTGAACTAAGTATACCAGTGATTGCTTTGGCACAGCTTTCTCGTAACGTCACAGGGCGGGAAAACCCTAGGCCGATTTTGTCCGACCTTAGGGATTCTGGTTCCATTGAGCAGGACGCTGACCTCGTGATGTTTTTGCACCGTCCGGATTATTATAAGCAGAATGACGATAATTACGAAGAAACCCACATTACGGAAGTAATTATTGCCAAGCACCGTCATGGCGAAACTGGGAGAGTGGATCTTTACTTCCATCCGGAACTGCTCAGGTTTATGTCGCTTGATAAAACACGAGAAGAATAGTATAATAAAGTAGTGAAGAAAATAATCATTTCGCGGCTTTTTCTATATCGTCATAGATTTGTAATTTCTTATGTAGTTTTGGCGCTGGCGTTTATAGTATTACTTTTTGGCTTACCATTAATCGCGCAAGATGGATTATCAAACGCCGAAATGGATTCGGCTACTAGCTCGTATCATTTGGCGATAGATGCGCCGATTAATGGGGATTTGACCGATTTGCCTTACAAATTATTACAAAAACTGGCAATTCGGATATTCGGCTTGACGCCGTATGCGATTAAATTACCGAGTATTTTGTTAGGAGTGGTCCTAGGAGTGCTTTTTATATTACTTCTCAATCGTTGGTTTAAGAACAATGTATCCTTGCTTGCCTCGTGCTTGGTGATTTTATCAACACCGTTTTTGTTTTTGGCGGGTTCGGGTACGCCGCTGATTATGCTGGTATTTTGGCCGACACTTTTGCTCTGGCTTGGCTCAAAGATTCAGGGTGAAAAACGCCCCAAACCAATGTATTCTTTCTTATTTGCAATTTCGATGGCGCTGGCTATATTTACGCCTTTTATGCTGTATTTTGCACTGTTTTGCGTGATTTTTGTGGCATTTCAGCCACATCTTCGTTTTGTGGTCAGGAGTTTGCCTAAACTACCTCTTATGATTACTGCTTTAATTATTTTAGCTGGAATTGCGGCTATTGTGGTAAATACAATTAATCAGCCTGCCACCATTCAAGAACTTTTGGGAATTAAAGACTTTGATTTTGCAAATTTCTTTCCCAATATTACCGAGGGGATGAAGCCGGTCTTTCAGTGGTTTGGTGATACGGATAGTATTTATTTACCACCGCTCATTGGGCTACCAATGCTAGCACTAGCACTGACAGGGCTTTTTTCTACTACCAAAGGATTTTTTGCGTCGAGAAATTCAATTGCTTCGCTTTTAATTGTATTTGGGGTGATTATTACGGGCCTGAGGCCTGAGGCGGCGATTTTCTTGATTTTGCCACTGTCGATTTTGGTGGCGCATGGGTTGAAGTATCTGCTAGAGAAGTGGTATGGGCTGTTCCCAGAAAATCCGTATGCTAGACTGTCGGCACTACTACCACTTACGATTTTGTTTGGGATTATAATTTTGCCAAGTTTACTCCAATACATTTATGGTTATCATTACAATTCCAATGTGGCATCGAGATTTGATTATAGTCTTGAGATAGTCCAGCACAATTTGTCGGATGAGATTTTGATAGCACAAGATAATTATGACTTTTATAAGATCTTGGAAGATTCAACCAAGATAAGAGTAGTAAGAGAGCTAGATGAAGACACTTCACCAGAAAAAGTGGCGTTTTTGAAAACCCGAAACGAGAACGAAGCCTACCAACTCACTCAGATAATCACCTCGCCGATGAGAGAAAATAGTGATATAATATATTTATACACGAAAAAAGGAGAACAAAATGGGACAGACAATTGATCAAATGAAGATGATTAATCAACTGCGCAAAGCACAGAAGGAATTAAAAAACGAGATTGTAGAGGTGGAGGCCGGTGATGGAGCTGTAGTAGTACAAATCACTGGTGAGCTCAAGGTCAAGAAAGTATCGATTGATCCAGAGAGAGTAGATCTTGATGACATCCATGAACTTGAGCGGTGGATAGAAAATTGTATGCGAGATGGTTTTGCGAAGGCACAAGAAATCGCTACCGACAAAATGAAACCTTTGATGGGTGGACTTTCTGGGCTAGGTTTGTAGGGTTCAAGATGCTACCAAAAGCTCTCGCTAATACGATTGAGGCACTTTCAGTGCTTCCTGGTGTAGGCTCAAAAACAGCGGAGCGATATGCGTATTATTTGTTTAAGTCTTCTGATGTTGTGTCAAAAAATATCGCTGAGGCGCTAGATTCGCTCCATTCTGGTGTCAAAAATTGCCCGGTGACTTTTGCGTTGATCAATGCGGATGAGGAGGTCTCACCACTTTATGCTGATGTCTCTCGTGATAAAACTACAGTACTAGTGGTAGAAGAGCCTTTGGATATTTATGCGATTGAGTCAACTAAAACTTATAAAGGAACTTACCATGTACTCGGAGGAGCAATTTCACCGATTGATGGAATTACGCCGGAGCAACTACACATTGGGGAACTAATCAAGCGGGTAAATGATGACAACGTGAAAGAAGTAATTATTGCAACTAATCCTTCGGTGGAGGGGGAGTCGACGGCACTGCTACTTGAAAAAATGCTACATGAACAGAATCCGAATTTGAAACTAACAAGGCTCGCACGTGGATTGCCACTTGGTGTGGATTTGTCGTATGCTGACCAGATTACTCTATCCGCTGCACTAGAAAATCGACAGATGTTCTAGTTATTCTCGGTTTTTGAGTGCGACGAAGTCAACTTTGCCAAGTTTGGTCTTGGGGAGGCTGTCGATAAATTCGAGCTCGCGAGGAATTTCGTATTTGGCGAGATATTTTTTGTAAATTTTATTTAGGTCTTTTCTGGTGGCATGTTCTTTTGCTTCGGGTTTTATAACGATAAAGACTTTAACTTTTTCACCGCGAAGTTTATCTGGTACGCCGATGCAGACGCAGGTATCGATATTTCTGGATTTCAAAGTAGCATCTTCAATATTGCCAGGATAGATATTATAACCGTTTGAGATAATCATACGCTTGAGCCGGGTTTTGAAATAAACTAGACCGCGATCATCCATATAACCGATATCGCCAGTCCTGAGGTATTTTTTGGTGCCGATTTTGACAAAAGTTTTTTCGGTCTCTTTGGGATTGTTCAGATATTCTTTCATGATAGTAAGACCGCGGACGAGGATCTCGCCATCTTCGCCAGTTCCTACGGGTTTGTCGGTCTTCGGATTGACAATAATAGCCTCGCTGTCGGGCAAGGGGAAGCCAATAGCGCCAGGAACGTTGGCTACTTTCTTGGCGGAAAAAATCATACCGCCGGCTGCCTCAGTAAGACCGTAGCCATTCTGAATCACCGCCTTTGAGCCATGATCTTTGAGGAATTTGTTGATGCTGGTTTTGAGGCTGTCTGATACAATGTCGCCACCGGAAACAACACCCTTGATACGTCTGAGATCGCGTGGGCCAAATTTCACCTTCATCATATACTCAAAGACGGTGGGGACACCGACTAAGATATTGACGCGGTAATTAAGGATGTATTTTTTGAGTTTCTTGGCGTTGAACTGGGGGATTAAGACCATACGCATACCGCAATAAAGCGGGATATGCATACAAACGCCGAGACCAAAAGCGTGAAAATTCGGCAAGAAACAAAGCATGGAATATTTAGGTTTTAAAAGTTCGGAGACAAGATATTTGGCACCGAGGGCTTGGGCGTTGAAGTTCATACTGGTTAAAACTACACCTTTGGGCTTACCCGTAGTACCGCCAGAATAAAGGATAACGGCTGAATCGTTTGGATTCATGTGGACATGAGGGTCGTCAGTATATTTGAGTGCTTGAAATAAAAACCGATCCCAGGTCATGACTTTTTGGGATTTCTTGATGTGGTTTTTGCGACCTTTGGTAAGTTTGAAAATAGCACGGACCAGAAAATCCATGGAGCGAGTAGGAGAAACTACAATTAGATGCTCTACGGGGGTGTTTTTGATGATATTTTCTACTCTGGGATAGGATACGTCGATACAGAGCATGACTTTGGAGCCAGACTGGATTAAGTATTCTTCGATCTCCTTTTCGGAGGAGAGAGGATGAACCATATTGGCGATGGCGCCAATTTCGTTGACAGCATAGAACATATAGACAGCCTCTGGGGTATTTGGCATACAAATTGTAACAGTATGGCCTTTTTCTACGCCTATAGCCTTCATCGCGGCAGCGGCCTTATTAATCTTTTTAATCATCTCCTTGTAAGAGATTTCCATTTTGAAATATTCAAGAGCGGTGCGATTGGGGTAGCGTTCGGCGGTCTTCAAAATAGCCTCATACATGCTGCCGTCGAAATATTTGATTTCCGCTGGCAACTTCTCGATATAACCGTATTTATCGCGCTCAATTACGACATCTAGCCTTCGCATACCACTACGCAACTTGTTGTACAGGAATTCTAGCATTGTTTTTTAATTATATCACAATAGGATTTTGTTGTATAATATAGGTATGGATAAAAATTTCAAAGTCCGAGTGATAGTGGGGTTCACGATGTTTGTGGTGGCACTAATTGGGCTTTATACATTTGATTCAATACCTTTTAAAATTATCTTCGGGTTCTTCGCGGGGATGTCGATAGTAGAGCTATTTTCTTTTTTCAAGAAAAAACACCGAGTTTTTAACATTGTTCTCGTGCTATTTGAAACTTTATTTTTAATTCTTGGGACGGTGTTTGTAGCGAGGGTAGATCTTAATCATTTTTGGTACATTATTCTAGGTGTATGTGGGTATGATATTTTTGCATATTTATTTGGAAAGTTATTTGGCGGGAAGGTATTCAAAAAATCACGGCCTTTCCCGCACGTATCCAAGAATAAAACTTGGGAAGGCACTTTTCTTGGGCTTGCGACTTCTATTACTTTGGTAGCGATTAAGATGGGCGTGCAAGGGAGTTTTGAGACGGATTGGATGTTTCTTTTGTGTGGACCGTTGGCACTATGCGGCGACCTGTTTGAAAGCTTCTTGAAACGTCAATTTGGGGTGAAAGATTCCAACGAAATTATCATCAAAAACAAGTTCTTTAAGTTTCTTGAGCTATTCGTGGGTGGAAGCGAAGGGCATGGCGGTTACCTAGACCGGGTAGATTCTACCGCCTTTACTGGAACGGTACTTCTCATTATTATTTTAGTTTCTTATACCCCTTGGTAAGATAATCTAGGCCAGAGAAAATCGTGAGAGCAACTACTATATATAACAGTATGGTATTTATGATGTTTAGAGGTTCAAGGTTTAGAATACGATTCAAAAGAATCAAAATAACGGTGAACATTTGAGTCATGGTCTTGGCTTTGCCAAAAATGGAAGCCGAAATGACCGTGCCGGTTTTTGCAATCATCATACGCATGCCATCGACCGCAAAATCACGAATCAAAATAACGGCGAACATCCATAAAGGCATTAAATCCATCACGACTAACGCTAGAAAAGTGAGATTGATTAGCATTTTGTCGGCCAGGGGATCTAGAAAGGCGCCGAGGTCAGTGACCTGCTTGGTGCTTCTAGCCCAACGACCATCAATAAAGTCGGTAAGGGAAGCGATAGCAAAAATAATAATCGTGGCGATTTTGGCCGGGAGACTGTCCATAAAAATACAAATCATCAAAGGTGCGACGAGGATGATGCGGAGTATTGTAATGACGGTGGGGCCGTTAATACGCCGGACGAGTTTTGTCATAATACGTCCTTTCGGTGCTCCACCTTCCAGGCGCGCACTTTGGCGAATTTGGCGGCCAGTACGTCGGTAGACCACTTGTCGCCAAGCATAACGGTTTCTTCGGGTTTAATACTGTGTTTTGACATAGCTTCGGTAAGCTTGGTAGAAACTGGTTTTTTGGCCCACCAGACACAATCAATGCCGAGTGGCTCACAAAATTTTTGCATCATTTTTTTACGGCCGTTGTTGGAGATGATGATAATTTTGACGCCGGCGTTTTTTAAATCTTCTACCCAGTCGGCCAGCTCGTCGGCTGGCTCCTTTTCAGAATGAAGCCTCAAGGTATTATCAAGATCGCACAAAAGTAATTTAACGCGCTCTTTTTTTAAGAGCTCTGGAGTCACGTCTTCAAAACGTTCAAATTTTTTGTCTGCGCGAAAAACAGTCATATCTCTATTTTAGCACAATGTGCTATAATTATTCTATATGTACGATAATTTTACAGAGTTTTTGGCAGGAAAAAAGAAAATCTGCGTGATACAGGCAGAAAATCCGGATGGCGATTCTTTGGGGAGTGCGATTGCTTTGGATTATTTATTAGAAGATTATGAGGTGTCTTTGTATTGTCCGGTTGACATCCCTAAATACCTACATTATTTTTCGGATTGGTCTAGGGTGACGATAGATTTTGATTTTAAGGCGGACGGATACATTATCGTGGATACGGCAGCTACGGTGCTTCTCTCTAAACTTCTGGACGACACGGCAATTCGTAATCGCCTATACTCAGCTCCAGTGTTCGTGATAGATCATCACGAGACGGAGGACGATTTAGACTTTCCGCATGAGAGCATTACTGAGATGAGACCAGCGGCGGCGGAGGTGATTTTTGAGATTGCATCTGGTACCGGCCTTACGATTTCAAAGCCGGCGGCAGAAGCTATGATGCAAGGAATTATGTCTGATACCTTGGGATTAACTGGTATTTCGGTGACAGCGAGGACTTTTGAAGTAATGGCGGAACTGTCTAAGTGCGGCGCTATAATTGGAGAACTAGAAGAAAACCGCCGTGAATACATGAAAAAATCGCAGAGGATTTTTGAGTATAAGGCTAAACTGATTGAGAGATCAGAATTTCATCTGGGCGGAATGCTTGCTACAGTCTTGATTCCTTGGGAAGATATTGAGGAATATTCGGATGAGTATAATCCTAATGTTTTGATTTTGGAAGAACTTCGGATGGTAGAAGGTGTAAAAGTGGCGGTAGCTATAAAAACTTACCCGGATGGTAAAGTGACTGGCAAAATCCGCTGCTCAGGAGATGCTACGATTGCAGACAGGGTGGCAGGGTATTTTGGTGGTGGTGGCCATTCTTATGCGGCTGGATTTAGAACCTATGATACAAGCTACGAAGAAGTGGTAAAAGATTTAATTAAAATAGTGCCAGAGCTTTTGGCGGAAGGAGACAAGGATGCTTAGTAACCTCTTAAATAAATCTCTAAAACTCACCAAAACTCATGATTTTTGCCCATCAGGCAAGCCTAGACTCACGGTGGTTTTGATACATGGGATTGCGAGCGACTCGGGAACTTTTAAAAGTGCGCTTGACTATCTGGAGGGGACTACTTCTTTAAAAGATATTCGTTTTGTGACCTTTGATCTGCTTGGCAGTGGTAAGTCGCCGAAATCTGATAAGCTAAATTATGATTTTAAAGAGCAATTAGAAGCGCTTGATAATTCGATTGAGGATCTGAAGCTTGATACGCCGATGGTGCTAATCGGCCATTCAATGGGGTGTTTGATATCCTCTAGATATACAGACTCACACAAAAGAAAAGTCAAAGAACTAATTTTGGTATCACCGCCGATCTATCGTCCAGAAGACTTTAGTAATCCGGCTTTTACGGCAGGACAGGATGCTTTTAAACAGGTAATCTTTCGGAGAGATCCCTCGCTTAAGGATAGTAAGGTTTTTAACAATGAAATGGAAAAGATTGTTTTAAATCCTAAAAATTACGAAATCTACGCTAGACTCACTAGGCCAACTACGATTATCTTTGGTCTGGCGGATCAGATTATTGCAAGCTTTAATATCCCTGGACTCTTACGCAAAAATCCTAAAATTGCTGCAATTGAGACTCCTGGCACCCATGGGGTGTCACGTGATAAATACACCAAGATACTGCCGGTGTTAGAAAGAATCGCAAATGAAACTCTATAATACGCTTTCTCGCAAGATAGAGGAGTTTAAGCCGCTGGGTGACACTGTAAAAATTTATACCTGTGGGCCGACGGTGTATAATTTTCCACATATCGGAAATTACGCAGCTTATGCCTACTGGGATCTTTTGGTGAGATGTTTAAAATTGGATGGATATGCCGTTAAGCGAGTCCTGAATTTGACGGACGTAGGACATCTGACATCAGACGGAGATGAGGGAGAGGACAAACTAGAAAAGGGCGCCAGAATGGAAGGAAAAACACCGTTTGAAATCGCGGACTTCTACATAAAGGTATATCTCGATAATTACGCCGCGATGGAGTTTTTGCCGGCGGATATAGTTGCACGGGCTACAGACTATATTAAGGAAGACATGGAAGCAGTAGATTTGATGACCGATAATGGATACACCTATGAGACACGGGATGGAGTATATTTCGATACATCCAAATTTGCTTCCTACGCGGATTTTGCCCGTCTAGACCTAGCTGGGCTTCAGGCGGGGGCGAGAGTGGGGTTTTCTAGCGAAAAACGAAACGTGTCGGATTTTGCCGTGTGGAAGTTTATCCAGCCGGGAGAGAAGCACGCTATGCGTTGGGACTATCTAGGACGACCCGGCTATCCGGGATGGCACCTAGAATGCGCTACAATCATCCACAAAGAGCTGGGCGAGCCGATAGACATTCATACTGGCGGAATTGATCATATCCCGATACACCATACTAATGAAATCGCCGAAACCTATGCGGCATATGGTACAGATTTGTCTCGTTTTTGGCTACATTGTGATTTTATTACAATAGATGGGCAGAAAATTTCTAAGTCGCTGGGGAATACTTATACTCTTGAAGATTTAAAAAAGCGAGGGTTCTCGGCGATGGATTATAAGATATGGTTACTCTCTGGACACTATCAGGGTACACGGAATTTTACTTTTGAGGGGCTAGAAGCGGCCAGGAATCGCCGGCAGAATTGGCGAAAACGGATTGCTAAATGTTACCAAGAGTCAGTAGATACCACTGGAGAAAGTTTTGCTAAAATTCTGGATGCGGTGAATGACAACCTGAATTCGGCGGAAGCGTGTGCGTTGATTGATAATTCTAATCTTAGTATAGGAGATTGGCAGAAGATTGATGAATTATTTGGTCTGCGGCTAATTAAAGATACGCCGGATGTGACACCAGATGTCTATGATTTGATTCGTAAAAGAGACGCGGCTAGAGCCAATAAAGATTTTGCGACGTCCGATCAGATTCGTGATGTTTTATTAGAGCAAGATATCGCTCTAAATGACAGTCCCGATGGTGCGGTGTGGTATTACAGGGATTAATTGCGCCAAAAATCGCGCCAATTAGACTGCTGATCAAGGACATTGTTCTCTAGTCATCGTCTAAAAATAACCCCAACCTGTAACGGGCTGAGGTCATTTTTATCTTTTTCTCGTAGATTATTCTTTCACGCAACGGACGTAAAAACCGTTGTAGCGACTATTGTATTTCGTATATAGGAAGGAGCCACTATACCGCAAGTACCACCTAAGAGTACCGCCATCCGCGTCGGTAGACCACCAGAGCCCGATCTCGGTAGTGTTGAGCGTACCGCCGCTGTAGAAGCCACCAGTAACTGGGCGAAAGGCATCCCAGTTAGATGCCGCGTCGGAG